>NZ_JAMYRO010000025.1:0-96796 GCF_040321495.1 Mesorhizobium sp. M0408
CCAGCTCGCCCGGGCCCCCGCGCCCACGCCCCCCCCCCGCCGCCCCCCCCCCGCGGGCGCCACGGCCCGTCGCCCACACGGCCTCGGCGGCGGCCTTGTCGATGCGGCCGCCGAGCGCCGAGAGCGCGGCTCGGGTCTCGGCGTCGTAGACCGAAAGCCGGCCACCGCGGTGGAAATTATGCTGCCCTGCCGGTGGCCCATCGGCAGCGTCGATCCGGTAGAGCGCAACCAGAAAGCCGGCCAGCGAACGGGCGAACTCGGTAAGATCGGCAATCAGTCCACCAGCCGCCGGTCTGCCGCCAAGCCAGCGATAGACGGACCAAGGCCATGGATAGCCTTCCCCGGGCGCGCCTTTGGCCAGCGGCACGGGTATCGGCAGAGGCAGGTGAGGCGCCAGGCGGGGCAGCCAGCGATGCTCCTTCTCGACCTGGGCGACATAGGCGGCAGCGCTCGGCAGCCGCACCGACATGCTGTCGCCCAGCCGGTACGTGCGGTTGTCCCAGCCGCCAGGCTCGACCGTCTCTACCGGCAGGTCCGCCCATTTGGGGAACTGCGCGGCAATCAGCCGGCGAACAAGTGCGGCATCTATCGGCATGCCTGGCGTTCGTTCATCGGGCGGCATCGAGCTTGCTCCGGTCTTCTGAATAGCCGGCGGTCCATCTTTTTGTCATCGCACTCTTGCGGCGCCAGTGATTCCCTTGCCGGCAAATTCTCTAAGCCTTGCGTTCCCAGCGCCGGTCAGGCGTTTGCTGCCAGTAGGTCACGGTGTGGCCGGCCTCCTTCATTGTCTTCCAATGCGTGCGTGCCGCCTCTAGCTGGGCTGCATCGTGGCCGTCGAACAGGAACACGGCGCGCTGGTAGCCGCCAAGCTCCGGCGGCACCGCCCCATCGACCAGGAAGCGTATCTGCGCCTGGTTCGGATTGTCGGGGCCGACGGTCAGAACCACCGGCTGCTCGGCGGGATGGGCTTCGCGATCCGTCGCGTGGGCCAGGAACGAATCGTCCCGGAAAGTCCACAGATGCTGGTCCAGCGCGTCGCGCCGTTCCTCGGTGCCGGTCTGCACCACGGCGCGCCAACCGCGATCGACACTGCGCTCCAGGAGGCCGGGCAGCGCATCCTCCAGCGTCGATTCGGTCAGGTGATAAAACAGAATCTCGGCCATGCGTTCAGTCTACATTGTCGGAGTCCCGCCCCAGCCGCTCATTGCTCGTAATGATCGCGCACCAGCCGGTCGAGCAGCCTGACGCCGAAGCCGGAAGCCCATGACTGGTTGATCTCGTTGGAAGGCGCGCCCATCGCGGTGCCGGCGATGTCGAGATGCGCCCAGGGCGTGTCCTTGACGAAGCGCTGCAGGAACTGCGCGGCGATGATGGCGCCGCCATGGCGGCCGCCGATGTTCTTCATGTCAGCATTCTTGGAATCGATCAGCTTGTCGTATTCGGCGCCGAGCGGCATGCGCCACACCCGCTCCTGCGTCGCCTGTCCGGCCGCCGTCAGCCGGTCCGCCAACTCGTCATTGTTGGAGAACAGGCCGGCATAATACTGGCCGAGCGCGACCATGATGGCGCCGGTCAGCGTCGCCAGATTGATCATGAATTTCGGCTGGAAGCGGTCGTTGCAGTACCAGAGCGCATCGGCCAGCACCAGGCGGCCCTCGGCGTCGGTATTGAGCACTTCGATAGTCTGGCCCGACATCGAGGTGACAATGTCGCCCGGTCGCTGAGCGTGGCCGTCGACGGCGTTTTCAACCAGCCCGACAATGCCGACGACATTGACCTTCGCCTTGCGCGCGGCCAGCGCGTGCATCAGCCCGGTGACGGCAGCAGCGCCGCCCATGTCGCCCTTCATGTCCTCCATGCCCGACGCCGGCTTGATCGAATTGCCGCCGGTGTCGAAGGTGACACCCTTGCCGACGAAGGCGACCGGGCTTTCCTTGGCCTTGCCGCCGTCCCACCGCATGACCGCGATGCGGGCGCCACGCGGCGAACCCTGCGCTACGCCCAGCAGCGAACCCATGCCGAGCTTCTTCATCTCCTTCTCGGCCAGGATCTCGACCGTGACGCCGAGCGCCTCCAGTTCGGCGATGCGGGCGGCGAATTCCACCGGTCCCAAAACATTGGCCGGTTCATTGACCAAATCGCGCGCCAGCAAGACGCCGTCGATCACCGCCGCTTCATCGGCGAAGGCCTTCTTTGCAGCTGCCGGATCGGCGGTGTGAATAGTCACCTTGACCGGCTTTTTTGGCTCGCGCTTGTCGTCACCATTGTTCTTTTTGGTCTTGTACTTGTCGAAGGAATAGCTGCGCAGCAGGATGCCCGCTGCAAGCTGAACGGCTTGCCTGCCGCTGACGGCCGCACCGGGAAGATCGAGCACGACGGCCACTTCGGTTGCCTTGCGAAAGGACGCGGCAATCGTGCCGCCAAGCTTCAGCCAGGCGTAATCATCGAGATTGGAGCCCTTGCCGGCACCGACCGCCACGAGCCGCTCGAGCGATGTCCCTTCCGGTGCCAGCACTTCGACCAGGCTGGCGAATTTGCCGGTGAAGTCGGCGACCGGAAAAGCCCGCTCGAGGGTCTTTGCCGGATCGCAAGCCCTGGCGGCATCGCTGAGGCCGCCCTCGTCGGCCACCAGAACGAAAACGCTTCCTTTTTTGGGCGCGGCGAATTTGGCAAAGGCGATCGAGGGTCTCGAATTCATCATGTCCTGCTTTCGGGGAAGTGAGTTGGATTATTGCGAGAAACGTTCGTCAGTGAGCGGCGGGTTGAAACAGCTCGATGACATTGCCCGATGGGTCTTCGAGCAGCGTCTGGGAACCGCCGACGCCCGTTATGATATCGTTGCGAAAGACAAGTCCAGCACTCTTGAGGCGCGCAACCTCTTCTTTCAGGTCCGGCACCACCAACAGGATGCGATTCCAACCTCCCGGCACCGGCTGCCGGCCATCCGGCATCGCCCGTGCACCCGAACTGCCGGGTCCGCTTAGAAGGAGCCGTAAAGCGCCGCGTGTGACGGAAGCAAAAGCCGGTCGCGCGTCCTGTTCAACAGCGAAGCCCAGATGTCCACAGTAGAAGTCGATCGAGGCGGCGACATCATCGACCATGTAGCGAATGCTGACTGGCGTCATGATCATTGACCTTTCGGTTCGAGCACGCTCAACAAGGCGTGTCTATTGCGGGCGGAACAATCGGCATAGTCCGGCTCATCATCGCTGCTTGACAATCCGCGCCGCTATCGCCCTGGCCTGAATGCGGGCGTTGGCGAAACAACCGCGAATGCTCGGCCGCATGCCGGTAAACCACAGACCGGGCAATTTCGGATCGGCATCGCCGCCGTTGAAAAGCGGAACGCCCTTGCCGTCGAGAACGCCGAGCTTGCCGAACATCTGGTCCAGACCGGTGCGATAGCCGGTCGCCGCAATGACGATATCGGGCGTGATCAACCTGCCGTCATTCAATACGATGCCGTCTGGGGTAAATTCCCGCAATGGTGGCACCACCACGATCGTGCCTGCCTTTATGGCGCGAACCGCGCCGTCATCGGCTGCGATCGCGGTGTAGTCGGCGCTCAGACGGCTCGCACCGCCTATGGGAGCCGGCGGAAGCCCAAATTTCGTCAGGTCGCCGAAAACCAGGCGCTGGGTTGTCGCCATCACCGCATCGGCCAGCCGCACCGGCAAGCTCGCCATCAACGGTGAAAGCCTGTGGACGGCGACCTTGCCGATGCGTTTCGGCAGCAGCGACGGGCCGTTGCGGGCCGACAGCCAGATGCTTTGGGCATCTGCATTCGCAAGATGGTTGAGTGCGTCGAACCCCGAATTGCCGGCTCCGACGACCAGCACCTTTTTGCCGACGTAGTCCTTCGCCTCGCCAAAATCGGCCGAATGGATAATCCGGCCTGCAAAATCCTTCATGCCTTTCCACGCGGGAATAAACGGCTGCCGGTCGCGCCCGGTGGCGACGACGACATGGCGCGCCAGACGACGTCCGGAGTTCGTCCGCACGGTCCAGTGATCGCCGTCGAACGTGATCTCTTCAACGGCAACGCCGAATGCGACCGGCAGACCATGCGCCTGGCTGAAATCGTTCAGATGGCGAATGACGGCCGATTTATGCGGAAAAGCCGGGGTGCCTGCGGGATAGCCGATGCCGGGCAGCGTCGAGAGATCGCGATGCGTATTGAGGTGCAGCCGCTGGTGCCGCCGATGCCAGGGTTCGGCAAGCCGGCTCTCCTTTTCCAGGACGAGCGTCGGTACGCCGGCCTTCATCAAGGCGTGGGCGGCGGCAAGGCCGGCCGCGCCGGCCCCGACCACGATCGCGCCGTCAAAGACGGTTTCCCGACCGGTTTGACTGCGCAATTTTTCCGCTTCCATGCTGGGGCTCAACAGATCCTGACCCGTCTTATCACGCCGCGGCGGTCGCGACCGGCGCGACATTTGGTCGTTTTGCCGCATTTGACAAGACTTTGGCCGAAATCGCTCCCATATGCGATATCGAACCATCCACGATTCGTCGCGGCACGGCCCCGCTTCCCGCCGCAACCTGTTGTTAACCAACAATGTTCGCTCTTTCTTATCCATTGCCGCTGACACTCCGGCCCAGCGGATTTTGCGATCCGGGACTGAACCCGGATCGAACCGCCAAACTGAGCCAGTTGTGCAGCCGGCGCCGGACGACTACCTTGTTCCAAGGCATGATGCCGTTCGAAATCGCCGAGAAAAGCCTTCATGAAGGTCGTTGAACGCTACATCATGCGCCGTGCTTTCGCGGTATTCGCGCTGGCGCTCGTCTGGACGCTGGCGATCGTCTGGACGACTCAGGTGCTCGCCCGCATCGACCTCGTCACCGATAGCGGTCAGTCGGCCCTCACCTTCTTCGAAGTCGCAGCGCTGATCATCCCGACGATCGTTCCGATCGTCGTGCCGTTCGCCCTGGTGGTCGCGGTCGCCCAGATCCTCAGCGTGATGAATTCGGATTCGGAGCTGGCCGTCATCAATGCCGCCGGCGCTTCACGCTGGACCATCGTCAGGCCGATCATGCTTCTGGCACTTGCAGCCAGCGTTTTTTCCTTCGCCGTCGACAATGGCGTCGACCCTTACGCACGCCAGAAGAACCGCGAGTTGATTGCGTCGTCGCGTGCCGATCTGTTGTCGTTGATCATCCAGGAAGGCACCTTCCGCAAGATCGATGACGGCCTGTTCCTGCAGGTTGGCGAACGGCTTCCCGACAACCGTCTCGGCGGCATCTTCGTCGCCGATTCGCGCGAAGAAGGCGTCAATCTCATCTACTACGCCAAGACCGGCAGCATCATCGAACGCGGCGACGAGAAGGTGCTGATGATGAATGACGGCGTCATCCATCGCAAAACCATGACCGGCGACCTCTCGGTGATCCGGTTCACCTCTTACGCCTTCGACTTGTCCGCTTTCATGTCGGCATCATCTGACATCCTGCTTTTGCCGAAGGACCGGACGACCCAGTATCTGCTCAATCCCAGTCCGAACGACAAGATGTACCAGCAAAAGCCGAACAGGTACCTGGCCGAGCTCAACCAGCGTTTTTCCGAGTGGTCCTATTCGCTCGTCTTCGCGCTGATCGCGCTCGCCGTCGCCGGAGACGCACGCTCGCATCGCGAGGCACGTGTGCACCCGCTGATCACGGCAATCGCGATCGCACTGTTCGTGCGCTGGCTCGGGTTCTTTGCCGCCGGCAAGGCCGACAAGGTGCCGCAATATGCCTATATGGTCTACGGCGTCCCGATCGTGGCATCGGCGATCGCCATCTGGTTCATCGTGTCCAACCGGACCATGGAACTGCCGGTTGCCTGGGCCGATTGGATAACCAATCTTGCCGGCCGCTTCAGTGACGGCTGGGGCGCCATCAAGCTCCGTTTTGCCAGGCGTGGCGCATCCGGACAGGGGGCCGGCTGATGGGCTGGACTCTGGGTCGGTACTTCTTCTTTCGCTATGTGACGATCACCATCTGGTTCTTCATCGGCCTCTTGGCGCTGGTGTTCCTGATCGATTTCACCGAGCTTTCCGGCCGCACGACCGGCGTGCCGGGCTTCACCTACGCAACTGCGTTCGCCATTTCGGGGCTCAGGATGCCGATGATCATGCTGCAGACGGTGCCGTTCGTCGGCCTGTTCTCGGCGATGGCGACGTTGGTGTCGCTCAACCGCAAATATGAACTGGTCATTGCCCGTTCCGCCGGGGTTTCCGCATGGCAATTCCTGCTGCCGTGCTGCATCGGGGCGCTGCTGTTTGGAGCCTTGTCGGTCGGCGTCATCAATCCGGTAGCCGCGCACGCCTATTCCTGGTCCGAGGAGATCGAGACCCAGCTCCGTTCGGGCAAGTCGAACAGCGTCTCGGCCGATGCTGCGCCCTGGATCAGGCAGAAAACCAACGCCGGCGACACCATCATCGGCGCGCGCGCCATTCTCAATCAAGGCCTGGAGATGGCCGACGCGGTCTTCTTCAGCTTCAGCCCGCAAGGCGACATCATCGAGCGCAAGGATGCGGCGCGCGCCTTTTTGCGGGACGGCTACTGGGAACTGCAGGACGTCAAGGTGTTCCGGGACGGTACCATCCAGTCGTTACCCAGCGATCGGCTGCCGACCAATCTCAAGCCGGAATTCGTGCAAGAGCGGTTGGCGCGCCCTGAGACCATTCCCTTCTACGATCTGCCCGGCAAGATCGAAGTGGCCCGCTCCTTCGGCCTCAAGGCAAATGCCTTCGCCATGCAGTTCAATTCCCTGATTGCGCTGCCCTTCCTGCTTGTCGCGATGACGCTGATTGCGGCAACGGTATCAATGCGATTTGCGAGGATGGGGCAGTCGGCAACGATGATTCTGGGTGGCATCGTGGCCGGGTTTCTGCTTTATGTCGTTTCGGTGCTGGTCAAGGCATTCGGCGTAGCGGGATTCGTACCCACGGCCGTAGCGGCTTGGGTCCCGGTTGTCGTGGCTATGTTCTTCGGGGTGACATTCCTGCTATACAAGGAAGACGGCTAGTGAGGGAGGCGGTTTTGCGCAGCCATAGGCACGCCGGTTTGGCACGCCTCTCTGCGGCGAGCGCCTTGGCATGCCTGCTTGCCAGCGCCGCCCCGGTTGCTCCGGCTTTTGCCCAGGACGTCAGTGAGCTGGCAACGAAGGTTCCGAGCGGCACGCAGATGCTGCTGGCAGCCGATACGCTGGTCTACGACAACGACAAGCAGACCGTGACGGCCGTCGGCGGCGTCCAGATCGACTACGGCGGCAACCGTCTCGTCGCCCAGCGGGTCGAATACAACCGCAACACCAAACGCCTCGTCGCCAGCGGCAATGTCGAACTCGTCAATAGCGACGGCACCAAAATCTATTCGCAGCATGCCGACATCACTGACGATTTCGCCGACGGCTTCGTCAACGCGCTGCGGGTCGAGACCATAGACAAGGCGTATTTCGCCGCCGAAAGCGCGGAGCGCATGGGCGGCGTGCTGACGACGTTCCACAATGGCGTCTACACCGCCTGCGAGCCGTGCGAGGACAAGCCCGACAAAGCGCCGACCTGGCGTATCAAGGCCAGGAAGATCATCTGGAACGGCGAGAAGAAGACGGTTCGCTTCGAGAACTCGAATTTCGAGTTCTTCGGCTTTCCGCTGGCCTATCTGCCGGCTTTCGAGATCGCCGACCCAACGGTCAAGCGCAAGAGCGGCTTCCTAATCCCCGGCGTCGCCTACAAGAGCGATCTCGGCGTCGGTGTCAAAGTCCCTTATTATTTCGCGCTCTCGCCGACCTACGATCTCACTGTCACTGGCAGCGGCTATACCAAGCAAGGTTTCCTCGGTGAGGCCGAGTGGAGGCAGCGCTTCAACAACGGTCAGTACAGCCTGAAGATTGCGGGCATCCGGCAGGAGAATCCCGACGCCTTCATCGACGACAATGGCCACAACGTGAATTCGGGTACCGAAGGCGACCCGAACAGGTTCCGCGGCATGATGGGCACCCAGGGCCAGTTCGCCATCAACCCGCGCTGGGACTTCGGCTGGGACATCCTGCTGCAGAGCGACAAGAATTTCGCGCGCACCTACGACATCGATGGCTTCAACGATAGCGTGCACCGCTCCGAGGTGTACCTGACGGGGCTCAACGATCGCAATTACTTCGACGTGCGCGCCATGCACTTCGAGGTTCAGGAAGACACGCTCGCCAGCGATCCGACTGCACGCGCCGCCAAGCAGCCCTGGGTGCTGCCCTCGCTCGACTACGCCTATATCCCCGACATGCCGGTGGCCGGCGGGCAGCTGTCGTTCGACGTCAACGCGCGGGTCATTGACCGCGACAGGCTCGATACGGCTCTTGCAAATTCGGGCATCCCTTCGTCCGTCAACAACGTCCGCGGCATCGACGGTCAATCCGGCCGCCTTACCGCGGAAGCCGAATGGAAGCGCACCTTCACCACCGATGGCGGGCTTCTGCTGACACCGCTCCTGGCGCTGCGCGGCGACGCCGGCTACGTCAACGCCTCCTCGGCCTCGCTCGACGCCATCAACCAGATGGCGACCAATCTCGGCGTCGAGGACGATATGCGTTCATCGCTTGCCCGCTACATGGCGACCGCCGGCCTTGAGATGCGCTGGCCGGTGCTGTTTTCGATGACCAGTTCCAGCCATGTCTTCGAACCGATGGCGCAGGTATTCATGCGTCCGAACGAGCAATATGTCGGCGGGCTGGCGGTCCCCAACGAGGACGCCCAGAGCTTCGTCTTCGACGCCACGACGCTGTTCGAGCGCGACAAATTCTCGGGCTATGACCGCATGGAAGGCGGCACACGCGCCAATGTCGGGCTGCGCTATTCCGGCGCATATGACAATGGCTGGGGCACCAATGCGGTGTTCGGCCAATCCTACCAGCTCGGCGGCCAGAACTCGTTCGGCACGCCGGACCTGGTCAATGTCGGCGCCTATTCGGGTCTTGAAACTGCAACCTCCGACTATGTCGGCCTTGTCGGCTTCAACAGCCCCAGCGGGTTTTCCGGCTCGGTCAGCGGCCGTTTCGACGAGCAAAGCTTCGAGATCCGCCGCGCTGAGGTAAAGGCCGCCTTTTCAGGCCTGCCGGTATCGCTGAGCGCCAAATACGCCTTCATCCAGGCGCAGCCGCTCTATGGCTTCTCGACCGATCGCCATGAGGTTACGCTCGGCGCCTCGACACATCTTGCCGAGAATTGGCGCGTCTTTGGCACCGGCACATATGATCTGGAGCAGAGCGTTCTGGTCAAGGACGGGGTCGGCTTTGCCTATAGTGATTCGTGCTTTACCTATTTGATGACGTTTTCGGAAAGACGTGACCTGAACACCAAGGAAGTATCGCAGAACGTCGGCTTCAACCTGTCGTTCCGCACGCTCGGCGATTTCGGCTCGTCGCAACGCTCCATCGACACCATTCAATAACGGGCAGCGGTCGGCAACGGGGCGGCTGGCGGACGACATTGTTTCGCCGCATAGAGCAGGCACGAATTTTGACGGCCTGAACTGGGATAGGTTCGGCTGAATCGGGATGGAATTGGGATGCTTTCGATGAGGAAATACCTCTTTTCGGCAGGGTTCGCGCTGCTGGTGGCGTTCTCGACCACCGCGGTGACGCGGCCAGTTTTCGCCACCGAGATCAAATACGTCGTCAACAATATACCGATCACCACCGGCGACATCCAGCATCGGGCCGCTTTCCTGCGCCTGCAGCACAGAAAGGGCGATGCCGGCCAGGAAATGATCGACCAGACGCTGCGTCTGGCCGAAGCCCGGCGGCTCGGCATCCGCATCAGCGACGCGCAGGTCGATGCCGCTTATCAGCGTTTCGCCACCAGCAACAAGATGCCGCTCAAGCAGCTTGACGGCGCGATGGCGCAATCCGGCGTCACCAAGGAGCATTTCAAGGAGTTTATCCGGGCACAGATGGCCTGGAACCAGGCGCTGACCGCGCGTTCCCGTTCCGGAGACGGTGGCGGCGCAATGAGCGAGCAGGACCTCGTCAAGCGCATGCTCGAAAAAGGCGGCAGCAAACCGAGCGCCACAGAGTACATGCTGCAGCAGGTCATCTTCGTGGTGCCGGCCGCCGAGCGAACCGCGACGCTGGCCAAGCGCAAACGCGAAGCCGATGCCATGCGCGCCCGCTTCAACGGCTGCAACACCACCCGCGAATTCGCCAAGGGCCTGATCGATGTCACCGTTCGCGATCTCGGCCGGGTGCTGGCGCCCCAATTGCCGGCGGACTGGGCCGAGCAGATAAAGGCTACAAAGGTCGGCGGCGCCACCACGACGCGCGAAACCGACCGCGGTGTCGAATTCATCGGCATCTGCTCGTCGCGCGAAGTGTCAGACGACAAAGCCGCGCAGATGGTGTTCCAGAGTGAAGGTTCGAACGACAAGAACGCCGACGAACTCTCGAAGAAATATGTCGAGGAGTTGCGGAAGAAAGCCCGCATAATCGAGCGCTGAAGTCGAAGCGCCGTGGCTGACGCAGAGCTTCCGCTGGCGTTGAGCGTCGGCGATCCGTCCGGCGTGGGGCCGGACATCGCCATCGCTGCTTGGCAGGCCCGCGATAGCGCTGGCGTTCCGTCTTTTTATCTCCTTGCCGATCCGGCACTGATTGCCGCGCGGGCGCACAGGCTCGGCACCGATATCGCGATTGCCGAGACGACGCCGGCGTTAGCGCCGGGGGTGTTTTCGCGCGCGCTGCCGGTGGTGGCGCTTGCTGCCCGTTTCGTCGACAGTCCCGGCCGCCCGGATCCAGCCAACGCCGCCGGCATCATCGAGGCGATCGACCGCGCCGTTGCCGACTGCCTGGCTGGCCGCGCTGCCGCGGTCGTCACCTGCCCCATCGCCAAGAAGCCGCTCTACGACGCCGGCTTTCGCTTTCCCGGCCACACCGAATATCTGGCGCATCTGGCATCGCTTCACACCGGCACCGAAGTGACGCCTGTGATGCTGCTTGCCGGACCGGACCTGCGCACCGTGCCGGTCACCATCCACATCGCGCTGGCCGAGGTGCCGAAAGAGCTGACGACGGACCTTATCGTCGCCACCGGCCGCATCACCGCCGCCGACCTTGCGAACCGCTTCGGAATTGCCAAGCCGCGGCTCGCCGTTGCCGGCCTCAACCCGCATGCCGGCGAAGGCGGCACCATGGGCACCGAAGACGAGCGGATCGTGCGCCCGGCAGTCGACCGGCTGAGGCAGGAAGGGATCGACGCCTTCGGGCCATTGCCGGCCGACACGCTGTTTCATGCTCGCGCCCGCGCCGGCTACGACGTGGCGCTCTGTATGTATCACGACCAGGCGCTGATCCCGGCCAAGGCGCTGGCGTTTGACGAGGCGGTCAACGTCACGCTCGGCCTGCCCTTCGTCCGCACCTCGCCCGACCACGGCACCGCCTTCGACATCGCCGGCAAGGGCATCGCCCGTGCCGGCAGCCTGATTGCAGCGCTGAAACTCGCTCGCGTTCTTGCCGATACCGGGAAAAGGCCGTAGGCCCTGAGCCCAATCAGCCAAATTCGATGGCCTTAACCCGATGAGCCCGCCTGATGAGCCCAGCCCGATGAGCATAGACGGCCTGCCGCCACTGCGCGAGGTGATCGAGCGCCATGGGCTGCAGGCGAAAAAGGCGCTGGGCCAGAATTTTCTGCTCGACCTTAACCTGACAAGCAAGATTGCGCGAACCGCCGGCGACCTGAGCGACGTTACGGTTATCGAGGTCGGTCCCGGTCCGGGCGGGCTGACTCGTGCCCTGCTCCTCAACGGCGCCCGGCGGGTCGTCGCGATCGAGCGCGACGAGCGCTGCCTGGCGGCCTTGGCCGAGATCGCGAACCACTATCCGGGTCGGCTCGAGATCGTAGCCGGCGATGCGCTGAAAGCTGATTTTGCAGCGCTTGCAAAAGGAGTGCCGGGAAGCGGCGGGTCGGCGAAAATCGTTGCCAACCTGCCCTACAATATCGGCACCGAATTGCTGATCCGCTGGCTGACCGTCACCGAGTGGCCGCCGTTCTACACATCGATGACGCTGATGTTCCAGCGCGAGGTCGCCGAACGCATTGCAGCCAGCCCCGGCAGCGAGGCCTATGGTCGGCTCGGCGTGCTGGCCGGCTGGCGGACGGAGGCGAGGATTGCCTTCGACGTACCGCCGCAGGCGTTCACGCCGCCACCCAAGGTGACGTCCTCGGTGGTGCATCTTGTGCCGCGTGCCAACCCCTTGCCGGCAGAGGTGAAACGGCTCAGCCGCGTCACCGAAGCGGCATTCGGCCAGCGCCGGAAAATGCTGCGGCAGAGCGTGAAAAGCCTCGGCGGCGAGGCACTGCTCACCCGCGCCGGCATCGATCCGACCAGGCGTGCGGAGACGCTCAGCGTCGAGGAATTCGTTCGCCTGACCAACGCGGTGTGATGCCGGGAAGCGTCCGCGTGGAATTTCCGCTCTCATGGCATAGATAGCCGGACAAACCCTGCCCGGAGACAAACAGTGGCCGCCTATGTCATTTCCGACGTCACGATCCGTGACGCAGAGGCTATCGAAGCCTATCGCGCCAGCGCGGCTGCCTCCATCGCCCAGCATGGCGGGCGCTATCTGGTACGCGGCGGCGAGGTGGAAAGGTTGGAAGGCGACTGGTCTCCCGGGCCGCTGATCATCGTGGAATTCCCCGACATGGACACGGCGCGGCGTTGGTACCGCTCCGCCGAATATGCCGCGGCATTGGAACTGCGCGACGCCGCGCTCAGCCGCAATCTGATCCTGGTCGCGGGGACAGCGCCTTGATCAATCCGTCTTTTCGTCGAGCAGCCCCGAGACGAAATCGAACAGGCCCGGCCGGCGATCGCGTCTGAGCCGTTCGGCCGTGACGATGCCCCGCACCTCGGCGAAAGCGCGGTCGAGATCGTCGTTGACTATGACGAAATCATATTCCTTCCAGTGCTCGATCTCGTTGCGGGCGTTCTTGAGCCGCGTCTCGATCACCGCTTCCTGGTCCTCGGCGCGACGCTTCAGCCGCGCCTTCAATTCCTTCATCGATGGCGGCAGGATGAATATCGAGACGATGTCGGCGCGCATCTTCTCCTTGAGTTGCTGAGCGCCTTGCCAGTCGATGTCGAACAGCATGTCGCGGCCTTCGGCCAGCGCCTGTTCAGCCGGCTCGCGCGGCGTCGCGTAGCAATTGCCGTGCACCTCCGCCCATTCGAGCAGCGCATCGGAATCGCGCAGCCGCTCGAACTCGCGCATGGTACGGAAGTGGTAATGGACGCCCTCGATCTCGCTGCCGCGGCGTGGCCGCGTGGTGACCGAGACCGACAATTCCAGGCTGGAATCGCTCTCCAGCAGATTGCGCGCAATCGTCGACTTGCCGGCGCCTGACGGCGACGACAAGACCAGCATCAGCCCGCGGCGCCGAATGCGGGAACCCACATCCCTAGCGGTCATGGGGCTTGGCAGTCATGTGGCTTGGCATCGGGATCATTCCAGATTCTGGACCTGTTCGCGAAACTGGTCGACGACCGCCTTCAGTTCCAGCCCGATGGCGGTGACCGCGGCAGCATTCGACTTGGAACACAGCGTATTCGATTCGCGGTTGAATTCCTGTGCCAGGAAATCGAGCTTGCGGCCGATGGCGCCACCGCCGGCGAGCAGTGCCCGCCCCGACGCCACGTGTGTCTTCAGCCGGTCGATTTCCTCGCGTATGTCGGCCTTGGTGGCCAGGAACGCCGCTTCCATATGCAGCCGGCTGGCGTCCAGGTTGGCAGACGCGTCCATCAACAGGCGGATCTGCTCGGCGAGCCTTTCGCGGATCGTGGCCGGTTCGCGTGATGGATCGGCCTCGGCCCGCAGCGTCAGCGCCTCGATGGCATCGATATGGCCGGACAGCAGGGAACGAAGTGCCGCACCTTCGCCCTGGCGCGCCTGCTGCAGCCCGTTCAGTGCTGCTTCCAGCGCCGACAGTATTGCGGTATCGAGCGCACTGCGCGCCTCTTCGGTTTCGATGGTTTCGGGAATGTCGAGGACGCCGCGCAGCGCAAGCAGGCCGTCGGCCGCCGCAGGGGCTACTCCGAACTGCTCCTGCAGCCGCTTGGCCAAGCCCGCCAGATCCTTCAGGAAAGCCTCGTTGACCACGGGTTGCGCTTGAGCGCCGGCGGCGCGGCCAATGGTCAGCGTCATCTGGAAATTGCCGCGCGCAAAACGCTTTTGCACCGTCTGCCGGACGGCCGGCTCCAGCCGGTCGAAACCTTGCGGCAGCCGCAGCCTGACCTCGACGCTTTTGCCGTTGACGGACTTGGCTTCCCAGGCAATCGAAGTGCCGTCGTGTTCGGCGACACTGCGCGCAAAACCGGTCATGCTCTGCAAGTTCATGTAGCCGTGCGTCCCTTTGCCGAATGCCCCTCAAGCCGGAGCGATTTTCTCCGGACAGGATCATGTGAATTTCAATGCCATAGCAGCCCTTGCACATCCACCCGGACATGCACAGGGCCAACCTGATGGCGTCCGGCCCTACTGGGCGGCGGTGGCGCCCGCATCGTCAACGATGGCTCCCGCCGGCGTGTCGGCTCCGGTATTGGTTGCCCCGGCCTTGGCGGCGTCCTGCGCCTGCTTTTTCAGCAGTGCCCGGTAGCGAGCGACATTCTCGTTATGCTCATCGAGCGTCGAGGCAAAGACGTGCCCGCCGGTGCCGTCGGCGACGAAGTAGAGATCGCTGGTCTTCGACGGATTAGCGACTGCCTCCAGCGCCGCACGGCCGGGATTGGCGATCGGCGTCGGCGGTAAGCCGTTGATCAGATAGGTGTTGTAGGGCGTCGGCTTCTGGATGTCCGACTGATAGATCGGGCGGTCGATGGGTTTGCCCTTGCCGCCGAACAGGCCGTAGATGATGGTCGGGTCCGACTGCAGCCGCATACCCTTGGCCAGCCGGTTGAGGAAGACGGCGGCTACGCGCGAGCGTTCATCGCCCTTGCCGGTCTCCTTCTCGACGATAGAGGCTAGGGTGACAAAATCCTCAACGTTGGCGATCGGCAAATCCGGCGCTCGGCGCTGCCAGACCTCGTCGACCAGCTTCTTCTGGTCGGCCAGAAGCTTGTCGACCATCTGCTGGCGTGTTGCTCCGCGGGTGAAACGCAGCGTGTCGGTGGCGAGGCTGCCCTCAGGTGGAGTGGTCGACGGCATATCGCCGGTCAGCGCGTCCTGCTCGGCAATCCGTTGCAGCGCCTGCGCGACCGTCAGCCCCTCGGGGATAGTCAGCGAATACATCACCGACTTGCCGCTCTTCAGCAGTTCCATGATATCGTGCATCGACGCCTGCGGCTTGATCTCGTATTCGCCGGCCTTCAGGGCGGAATCATTGCCGAAGGCGCGCACGCCAAGGCGGAAAATGCGGGCGTCGCTGATCAGCCCTCGCCGCTCAAGCTGGTCGGCGATCTCCTGGACGCCGCTATTCGGCTTGACCAGGAAAGTGTCGCCATTGGCCGACGGGCCGGGCTCGTTGAACTCCTGCTTGCCGAAATACAGCGCAACGCCTGCCGCCAGCACCATCAGCATCACCGAAGAGATGACGAAGTTCATGAACACGACGAACTGGCTGCGCGAGGCACGCGAGCGCTTCGGCGGCGGCGTGCCGGCCTCGGGCCGCAACGCCTCGCTGGCCGTCTTCGGCACGATCGGGCCGGGCGTTGCTGCCCGTTGCCCGAATTCCCCGTTATCGGCCGGATTTGTGTTCATAGCGCCCTACCATTTGATCTTGCGACGAATCCCCTCGGGCAGAGTAGGGGCGAATATGGCAAAATTGACGGCAGACGGAAACCGGCAGAGCGGTCAGCCATTGTAGCGCTGGAAGACGAGCGAGGCGTTGGTGCCACCGAAGCCGAAGGAGTTGGACAGCGCCACGTCGATCTGCCGGGCCCGCGGCTTGTGCGGCACCAGGTCGATCGCCGTTTCGCGCTCCGGATTGTCAAGATTGATGGTCGGCGGCGCGATGTTGTCGCGAATGGCGAGGATCGAAAAGATCGCCTCGGCAGCGCCAGCCGCGCCCAGCAGGTGGCCAATCGACGATTTGGTCGACGACATCGATATCTTCGAGGCGGCGTTGCCGACCAGCCGCTCGACGGCGCCGAGTTCGATCGTATCGGCCATGGTCGAGGTGCCGTGCGCGTTGATGTAGTCGACATCGGCCGGCGTCAGCTTCGCCCGGTTCAGCGCCGCGGTCATGCAACGGAAAGCGCCGTCGCCGTCTTCGGCAGGCGCGGTGATGTGATAGGCGTCACCGGTCAGACCGTAGCCGGTGACCTCGGCATAGATCTTGGCGCCGCGGGCCTTGGCGTGTTCGAGCTCCTCGAGCACGACAACGCCGGCGCCCTCGCCCATGACGAAGCCGTCGCGATCGCGATCATAGGGGCGTGAGGCCGTTTGTGGCGCGTCGTTGCGCTCGGTGGAGAGCGCGCGGCAAGCGGCGAACCCGGCGATCGACAGTCTCGTCACCGGCGCTTCGGCGCCGCCTGCGACCATAACGTCGGCATCGCCCCAGATGATCAGCCGGGCGGCATCGCCGATGGCGTGCGCACCGGTCGAGCAAGCGGTGACGACGGCATGGTTGGGGCCTTTCAGCCCATGCCGGATCGAGACCTGACCGGAGACGAGGTTGATGATCTGGCCAGGGATGAAGAATGGGCTGATGCGGCGCGGACCGCGTTCCTTGAGGATCATCGCATTCTCGGCGATGCCTTCGATGCCGCCGATGCCCGAACCGATCAGCACGCCGGTGGCGCACTGTTCCTCATGCGTCTTCGGCTGCCAGCCGGAATCCTTGAGTGCCTCGTCGGCGGCCGCGATCCCGTACAGGATGAAGTCGCCGATCTTGCGCAGTTCCTTCGGCTCGAGAACGGCTTCAGGATTGAAAGTGCCATTGGAGCCGTCACCGCGCGGAATGACGTGGGCTACCTTGCAAGCAAGGTCTTCCACCTCGAATTCGGTGATGCGCTTGGCTGCGCTGCGGCCGGTCAGAAGCTCCTTCCAGCTGTGCTCGAAGCCCATGCCGAACGGCGAAAGCAGCCCAAGGCCCGTGACGACGACACGCCTCATCGCAGGTCCTCCCCGGTGATGACTGCAAATAGCGTCAGGCGGAGGCCTTGTCGATGTATTTCACCGCATCGCCAACAGTCAGGATGGTCTCGGCGGCGTCGTCCGGGATTTCGACACCGAACTCTTCTTCGAACGCCATGACAAGTTCGACCGTGTCGAGGCTGTCCGCGCCCAGATCATCGATGAAGCTCGCCTGCTCCGTCACCTTGTCGGCATCGACGCCAAGGTGCTCGATGACAATCTTCTTGACGCGCTCTGCGGTGTCACTCATTTGGGCATCCTCGTCTTTTGGTTGTCTGTCTTCGTTAGCGGGCAGAATGCCGCTAATCAAGCTGAAAGATGGTCCTGCCGGAAACGCAGCGGAACAGGACCGGTTTTTGCCCGAACCGCCGGGTTGCGGGCGGCATTACACGAAAAATCCCGTGCATCCAAGACGGAATGAAGCGTTTTCCCAAGTGTTAGATCATTGCCATGCCGCCATTCACATGAATGGTCTGGCCGGTGACGTAGGCTGCCTCGTTAGAAGCTAGGTAGGCGACGGCAGAGGCGACTTCGGCGCCCGTGCCCATGCGCCGGGTCGGGATCGCCGCCATGATCGCCTCTTTCTGCTTGTCGTTGAGCTTGGCGGTCATCGCCGATTCGATGAAGCCTGGGGCGACGCAGTTGACGGTGATATTGCGGGTAGCGATCTCCTGCGCCAGCGATTTGGAAAAGCCGATCATACCGGCTTTGGAGGCGCAGTAATTGGTCTGGCCGGGATTGCCGGTGACGCCGACCACCGAAGTGATGTTGATGATACGGCCATGGCGGCGGCGCATCATCGGATGGGTAAGCTCGCGGGTCAGCCGGAACACGGCGGTCAAGTTGACCTCGATCACGCTATCCCAGTCGGCGTCAGCCATGCGCACGAACAACCCGTCCTTGGTAATGCCGGCATTGTTGACGAGGATGTCGACGCCTTCGAGGTCGGCCTCCGCCTTCTGGCCGAGCGCCTTGACGTCGTCGCGGTTGGAAAGATTGGCCGGGAAAAGCTTGACCCGGTCGCCCAGTTCGGCGGCCAGCGCCTCCAGTTTCTCGATACGTGTGCCATGCAGGCCGACGATGGCGCCCTGGCCGTGCAGCACGCGGGCGATCGCCTCGCCGATACCTCCCGATGCGCCGGTGACGAGCGCCTTGCGGCCGGTCAATTCGAACATTCTTGCCTCCTGATCTGAGCGAACACCCTTCGCATGGAGCGGGGTCAAATCGCCAGTTGATTATGCAAGCGCCGCCAGCGCCGCCTCGACATCCGCCGCGGATCCGATGGCAGTGGTGGCAATATCGCGGTTGATGCGGCGGGCCAGCCCCGACAGCACCTTGCCGGCGCCCACTTCGTAAAGCGTCGCAACGCCGTTGCTGCCGAACCACTCCACCGTTTCGCGCCAGCGCACGCGCCCGATCACCTGTTCGACGAGTCGGCGGGCGATCTCGTCGGGATCGCTCGTCGGGGTCACCGTAACATTGGAGACCAGCGGCACGACCGGCGCACTCTTCGTCACGGCGGCCAGCGCCTCCCGCATGATCTCGGCCGCAGGCTTCATCAATGTCGAATGGAAGGGCGCCGAGACCTGCAGCATCAGCGCCCGCTTGGCGCCCTTCTCCGTGCATAGCCTCGCCGCCAGTTCGACCACTGGCCTGGCGCCGGAGATCACCAGCTGGCCGCCGCCATTGTCATTGGCGATCTGGCAAACCAAGGCTTGTGCGGGATCTTTGGCGGCGCCCTGGGCGGCCTCTGCGCAAGCGGCTTCGACGTCGGCCTGTTCCAGCCCGATGATCGCCGCCATGGCGCCCTCGCCGGCCGGCACAGCCGCCTGCATGGCGTTGCCGCGGATGCGCAACAGCCGGGCGGCGTCGGCGACCGAAACGAAACCTGCGGCCGCAAGTGCCGAATATTCGCCGAGCGAGTGGCCGGCGACATAGGTGACCTTGCCGTTCAGGGAGAAGCCGCGCGCCTCCAGCGCCCGGATTGCGGCAAGCGACACCGCCATCAGCGCCGGCTGGGCGTTGGCGGTCAGCGTCAGCGTCTCTTCCGGGCCTTCCCAGATCAGCTTCGATAAGTTTTCGCCGAGCGCGTCGTCGACTTCCTCGAAGATCCGCCGCGATTCCACAAAGGTATCGGCGAGGTCCTTGCCCATGCCGACAGCCTGGCTGCCCTGCCCCGGAAAGGTGAATGCGATGGCCATCGGCGGCTCCCAGCTGCTGGTTCACGTTGCCTGTGACGCAAGGCGTGCGGCCAAGTCAAGTCCAACCTTGATCGCGTAATATCGGCCGAGTGCCTGTTTCGGCAGGCTTTTTGGCGATCACTCATGATGAAAACCGCTCACGATTTGTTTGCTGGCTCTTCTTATTTCCGCCGCAGGCGCTAAGCTTTGCGTGACAGTTCGATGACAATCGAGTGACGCTTTTGTTGCGGGCCGGGGAACTATTGAAGTGGCAAAGACCAAGCAGAGCGCAGCCGAGGCGGCGCCCCAGTTTCTTGAAGGCGATCCGTCGACCGGCTATCTGCCGGCGCGCAAATGGCCTGTCATCCGCTATGGCCTTATCAGCTTGCTGGCTGCGGCCATCCTTGTGTTTGCCATCGAACTGATCGTGCGCGGCAACTTTGCCGGCACCATTGATTTCTTTCTGCAGCCTTTCAAACCCGGCTGGACCACGATCATCATTTTTGCGCTGATCCTCATCGGCCTCGACGCCGTGCTCGGCCGCAGTCACCAGAGCCTGATGATCGTCGCGCCGCTGACATTGTCGCTGGCGTTCGTCGGCCACCAGAAGTCGCTGTATCTCGGCGATCCGCTCTATCCGACCGATTTCCTCTATTCCCGGCAGATCGTGGCATTGATGCCGCTTCTGGTACGCGATCGCCCGGGAACCGCCATTGCCCTGGCGATCGGCATCGTCGGCGGGCTGTCGCTGCTCGTCTATGGCTGGCGGCTATGGCGCCGCCGCGTTCCGGCACTCAGCCACAAGGGCCGCCTTGCCCGGCTGACGCTGACGGTGCCGCTGATCGCCTTCTTCGTCTCCATCATGGACTATGCCACTTTCTCGTGGACACGCGACCGGCTGCAGATCATCCCGATCATGTGGGACCAGAAGGAAAACTATGCCTCGAACGGTTTTGCGCTCGCCTTCGCGCTGAACGTCCCGATGGCGCATGTCTCGGCGCCGCCCGGCTATTCCGGCAAGGCGATCGAAGCGATCGGCAAACCGCAGGTGACGGCTTCGGTACCCGCCGAGAAGCCCGACATCATCGTCGTCATGAGCGAATCCTTCTGGGATCCGACCAAGCTACCCGGCGTCACCATCACGCCCGACCCTATCCCCAATGTGCGGGCACTGCGCACGGGTTACATGTTCTCGCCCGAGTTCGGCGGCATGACGGCCAACATCGAGTTCGAGGCCCTGACCGGCTTTTCCAACGCCTTCCTGCCGGCGGGCAGCATTCCCTACCAGCAATATGTGCGGACACCGACTCCCTCGCTGGCGACCTTCCTGAAAAGTCAAGGCTACCGGGCGCGCGCTATCCATCCCGGCACTAACTGGTTCTGGAACCGGGGGGCCGTCTATGCCGATTTCGGCTTCAACGACTTCAAGTCCGAGGAGACGTTGCCGCCCATGCAGAAGCGCGGACCGCTCGCGTCGGACGCTGCGATGACCGACGAGATTATCCACGAAGCCGATACCAGCGCCGAGCCGGTCTTCTTTTTCGCCGTCAGCCTGCAGAACCACGGGCCGTATGAGCCGTATCGCTATAACAATCCGACCCACAAGGTGCAGGCGCCGATCAGCCAATGGGCGCGTGAATCGCTGTTGAGCTATGCCGAAGGCTCTTCCGACGCGGACCGCGGCCTCGAGCGGCTGATCGAATGGGCGAAGAAACGCGAGCGGCCGACCGTCATCGCGTTCTTCGGCGACCATCTGCCGCCGCTTGGGCCGGTCTACGTCGAGACCGGCTTCCTGAAGGACAATGTTGCGCCGCGCAAGGAGGCGGCCGACCAGATGCTGCTGCACCACCAGACGCCGCTGATCGTCTGGTCGAATCGCAGCGGCCCGGCCGAGGATCTGGGCGCCGTCAGCCCGTCCTTCCTGCCCTACCATATCCTGAAGACAGCCGGCATCAGCCATCCCTATTACACCGGCTTCCTCGGACAGTTGCGAGAGCGCTACCGCGTTATCGACCGCAATTTGCTTTTGGCACCGGGGGGCGACGCCACCCCCGATTGGTCGCGTCAGAAAGAGATCGATCCGGCAATCCGCGACTTCCGTCTGCTGCAATACGACATGATGTTCGGCAAGCGCCATGCGGCGCCCGATTTCTTCCCCGAAACCACAGGCAAAGTGGCTGCACACACGAGTTGAGCAGCGGCGGCGGGAGAGCGGCCGACGTCGTTCAGTTCGTCAAGTGCAGCTGCGAAATCGAGCTTCCGATTTTCAGGAAGACGCTTTCGAGCTGACTGACGTCGTTGGTCGGGTAATAATCCGACGGCGACGATGCGCAGGCCTCGTAAAGCTTGCGGTTGGCTGCGGTGTCGGCCTGCAGCAGCACTGTGAATATCTGCACGTCCTGCTTCTTCAATGTGTTGCATACATTGGTTGTCCAATCGTCGACATTGCGCGCAGCCGCGGTCTGGTCGCTGGATCCAAACCGACCCGAGGCCAGGAATCCGTAGGAGCCATAGTCCGACTTCTGTGGCGTATCCTTCGCGCCATAGACAACATTCTCGCCGTCGGTGAGCAGCAGCACCGTTTTGGTCGTGCCTGACGCCCTGAACGGCGCGCCGTCGCTGTAAGGCGGTTCCGGCGAGAGCACCCGCATCCCCCATGACAAGCCTTCCGAAACATTGGTCCCCGAGCCGTTCCATTCGATCATCTCACCGACGGCCTTCCGCAATTTGTCGAAATCATCGGTCAGCGGCACTATCGGCGTCGGACAGGCCCGGATTGGGCCGATAGTCAGTGGGCCTCTCTTGTCGTTGATCAGCTTCATCGTCGAAACACTGTACTTCGCCATGTCGCTGGTGAGGCCGGGAAGCACGGTGACAACGGTATCGTCGAGATAGGAATTGTTGTAGCCGGTCGCTGAATTGCCGTAGGAGCTGGTTGGATTTTTAGCGTTACCTGGATCGTCCGGCGCGAAATAGGGTACGAACAGGGTGTCCGGTTTGTTTTGGTCGGGCGAAATGTCGGAAACATTGTTGGTTCCGGGCCGCGCTTCGACGCAGCCTCTCCATTCGACGCCCAATTGCTTGAACAGGTCCATATGGTTGACGCGCTTGCCGCCGACCAAGGGGAAATTGGCGCCATTGTTCGGCGATTTGCCGGCCATGTCGATCCAGGCCGGATCGTAGTCCTCGCCCTTGACGTTGACCGCGGTGACGAACGGCACCACCGCTACACGTACGCTGCGCGTCGGCGACTTCGCCGTTTCGAGCATGTCGATCAGGGCCGTCGCCGCCGTCCGCAATGCGCCGATGCGATCGTTGCTGGCCATCGACCCGGTATTGTCGAGCACCAGCACGACTTCGAGCTGATTGGTCGATTCGACGGCGCCGGCATCGACGGTGATGCGCTTGTCGTTGCCGAACAGGAAGGCGAAGTTCAAATTGACGTCGGCCATGGCGACAGCCTTTGTCTGGATGTAATTGAGGCCCCTTTCCACGGTAAGCGTCGCTTCGGCGTTCCTCAACTCGCTGTGGCCGGCGACATTGGTCTGGAAGTAGCGGTCGAAGACGTCCTTGCGCGAAGCCTCGATGTCGCCGAGATGCGAAGATGCAAGGTTCGCGGCATCGAGCGCGTTCTGCAAGCTGACCTTGGCCCTCATCAAGGTGGACACGTCCACGGCAAAGGCGACGGCGGTCAGAACCGCAGGCAGCCCGAACGCCAGCATCAGGGCAAAGTTGCCGCTCTTCGAACGGCAGAATTTGTCGAAAAGCATTTTTGTCCCCAAAACCGCCTTGCTGCCGACCTCGCACAGACTGTTTGCTTTTGCATCCGCATGATGAACGACGGGTTGCCGCCACGCCCGCCGGTGCTGGAACTTCGCATGGTGGTTAAGGTCCGGTTTCAGGAAATCCGTACGCCTTGCCGTCGAGGCCCGTGGCGCTCTGGGACGGTAGGGCCGTTTGCCCTGTCGTTTGGCCTTGCTTTGCGGTCAAATTCCTGTATAGACGCCCGCAATCTGCCGGTCCTTGCTGGGGGCTGAACGGAGGGCCGGAGGTTTTTCGAAACCTTCGCGTGAAGCCAGAAGCGCTTCCGCCTCCCGTGTCTCCGCTCTCGACCGTCTCGTCATGCTCCTTTCTTCCCCGCCTTCGCAAGGATTGCGGGTCAGAGAAGTTGCAGAGGCTTTTGCCGCCGGGAACCGGGAGAGAAACGAAGAAAGGCACGAACACTATGGCTCTATACGAACATGTGTTTCTTGCCCGGCAGGACCTCTCGCAGCAGCAGGTCGATGCGCTTGTCGAACAGTACAAGGGCGTCATCACCGCGAATGGCGGGTCCGTCGGCCGGGTCGAGAACTGGGGACTGAAGTCCCTCACCTACCGGGTCAACAAGAACCGGAAGGCATATTATACACTCATGGACATCACCTGCCCGCCGGCCGCGCTCAATGAAATGGAGCGCCAGATGGGCCTGTCCGAGGACGTGCTGCGTTTCCTGACCATCAAGGTCGATTCGCATGAGGAAGGTCCGTCGGCAATGATGCAGAAGCGCGAAGAGCGCTCGGAACGCGGCGGCTTCGGCGACCGCGACCGTGGCGATCGTGGCCCGCGCTCATTCGGCGACCGCGATCGCGGTGACCGTGGTGATCGTCCGCCGCGCAGCTTCGGCGATGGCGGTGCCGATCGTGGCCCGCGCCGTCCGCGCGAAGGCTTTGAAGGAGCCGCAGAATAATGGTCGACATCAACCAGATCCCAACCCGGCGCCCCTTCCACCGTCGCCGCAAGACTTGCCCGTTCTCCGGCGCCAACGCGCCGAAGATCGACTACAAGGACGTGCGGCTTCTGCAGCGCTACATCTCCGAGCGCGGCAAGATCGTGCCATCGCGTATCACCGCCGTCAGCCAGAAGAAGCAGCGCGAACTCGCCAAGGCGATCAAGCGCGCCCGCTTCCTCGGCCTGCTGCCCTACGTGGTCCGCTAACACTTCAGGCGGGCGGTTCGCCGCCCGCTTTTTCACCGGCCACGACGGGCGTAGCCGGATCGAACACCAAATCCCGGGTTGGATTTCGACAAGAGATCCTAACTGCCGCGACAGGCAGGACAGCGACACAGGCGGCGACGCCCCAGCTTCCTGACCTGTTCCAGACAACTCGGCGCCGATCCTGAGGATAGCGCCCAAGCGAAGGAACAAAACCATGGAAGTCATTCTTCTCGAACGCGTTTCCCGCCTCGGCCAGATGGGCGATACCGTCAAGGTCAAGGACGGGTTCGCCCGCAATTTCCTGCTGCCGCAAGGCAAGGCGCTGCGCGCCAACGAAGCTAACAAGAAGAAGTTCGAGGGACAGCGGGCCCAGCTCGAAGCCCGCAACCTGGAGCGCAAGTCCGAAGCCGCGCAGATTGCAGAAAAGCTCGACGGCAAGAGCTTCATCGCCGTGCGCTCGGCCGGCGAAACCGGTCAGCTTTATGGTTCGGTCTCGACGCGCGACATCGCCGAGCTGGTGACGGCGGAAGGTTTTTCGGTCAACCGCAACCAGATCCTGCTCAACCAGCCAATCAAGACCATCGGCGTCACCAATGTGGCGATCGCACTGCACCCGGAAGTCGAGGTTACCATCACGCTCAACATTGCCCGCACGGCCGACGAAGCCGAGCGCCAGGCCAAGGGCGAAACACTGACCACCGCCGAAGCCATCTACGGCGAGGACATCAACGATAATGCGCGGCCGGAAAACTTCTTCGATCCGAATGCCGAGTTCGAAGGCGGCGAAGACAACGGCTGATCGTGATTCGTCGGCATTCGCCGGCTAATCGCTATTCTGGACCAATGCCCGGGCCTCGTACCCGGGCATTTTTATGCCAAATGGAACTTTTCGAACCCCTATATCTTGATGCAGAATAGGACAGCATGTCTGGCCGAGAGGGGACAATTGGTCATGAATATTCTGCTGAAACGCGTTCTCGACCGCCTGGTCCGCATAGGCAATCTCAAGGTGACAGGGCCGCAAGGCTCGATGGTGACTTTCGGTGACGGCAGCGGCGAGCCGGTGCACATGCACATCAAGACAAGGCATGCCGAGCGCGCAATAACCTTCGATCCGATGCTGGCGGTGCCGGAAGCCTACATGGACGGTGAACTCGACATTCTCGAGGGCGGCGTGCTGGGGGTGATGCGGATTGCTTTCCAGAACATGGGCAGCGGCGGTATCGATGCCACCTGGTCGAAGGCGATCGAAGGTCTGCGCCACGCCTTCCGGCGCCTGCAGCAGATCAACACGGCGTCGCGGGCGCGCCGCAACGTGCAGCGCCATTACGATCTGTCGGGCGATCTCTACCGCCTCTTCCTCGATGAGGACATGCAGTATTCCTGCGCGCATTTCGAGCAGCCGGACATGACGCTCGACGAGGCACAAGCGGCCAAGAAGCGCCATATCGCCGCCAAGCTCAGGCTGAAGGCCGGCCAGACGGTTCTTGATATCGGCTCCGGCTGGGGTGGGCTTGGGCTCTATCTAGCCAAGGCGTTCGACGTCGACGTGCAAGGCGTGACGCTGTCGACCGAGCAGCACGGCGTCGCCACCGACCGCGCCCATGCGCAAGGCCTGCAAAACCGGGTGCATTTCGACATCAAGGACTATCGCGAGCTCAATGAACGTTTCGACCGCATCGTCTCCGTCGGCATGTTCGAGCATGTCGGGGTCAATCATTTCCGCACCTTCTTCGACAAGTCGGCGACGCTGCTGAAGCCGGACGGCGTCATGCTGCTGCACACGATCGGCCGCTCCGGCGTGCCGTGGGCAACCAGCGCCTTCATCCGCAAGTACATCTTCCCGGGCGGCTACATCCCGTCACTCTCCGAAGTGATGCCGGCCATCGAGAAATCGGGGCTCGTCGTCACCGATATCGAGGTCCTGCGGCTGCATTATGCGGAGACGCTAAAGCATTGGGGCGAGCGCTTCGCCGCCAACCGCGACAAGGCCAAGGCGATTTATGACGAGCGCTTCTGCCGCATGTGGGAGTTCTATCTTGCCGCCTCGGAAGCCGCTTTCCGCTGGCAGGATCTGGTGATTTTCCAAATCCAGATTGCCAAGAAGAACGACACGCTGCCGATGACGCGCGACTACATGGCCAGTTGCGAGAAGGCGCTGGAGATGCGCGATCTTGGACGTCGTGAAAAGGCTTCTGCGGCCAAGCCCACTCGCCGCCGCAAGGTGGCGGATCCGGAGTAGACTGCCTGCGATTGCACCATTGCCGCTTGCCATTGCCGGCCGGCACGCTGAAAAGGGTCCCGTCAACGCGGGACCTTTTTTCATGACCTACCTCCTCTACGTCGCCGCCGCACTTGCCGAGATCGCCGGCTGCTTTTCGTTCTGGGCGTGGTGGCGGCTGGACAAGTCGCCGCTGTGGTTGGCGCCCGGTCTCGTCTCGCTCGTGCTATTCGCGTGGCTGCTGGCGCTGGTCGACACCAGCGCGGCGGGCCGGGCCTATGCCGCCTATGGCGGCATCTACATTGCCGCCTCGCTGGCCTGGCTGTGGCTGGCGGAAGGCGTGCACCCCGACCGCTGCGATCTTGCCGGTGCCGCGATCTGCATCGTTGGCGCCTCGGTCATTCTGCTCGTACCTCGGACTGCCTAAGCGATGGAACTGCCCATCCCGCTTAGACAAGGCGTCGAGCGCCTTCTCGAACAGGTGCCGTTGCCGATGCTTAAGCAAGCGGCAAAGACGCTGTCGGACCGCTACCGCGCCGAGTTGCGCGACGGCCGCCTGCACATGGCCGAGGAGATGGCGGTGAAGGCCTATCTGGCAACGCGGCTGCCGGCGACCTATGCCGCCATCCGCGCCAGCCTCGATGCGGTCAGCGAGGCACGGCCGGATTTTTTCCCAAAAACCCTGCTCGATGTCGGCGCCGGCCCTGGCACGGTGCTTTGGGCCACAATCAATCTTTGGCCGGATCTCGAACAGGCGGTGCTACTCGAGGCCGGCGCCGCGGTACGAAGGGTCGGCGAAGCACTTGCCGCGGATTCGATCACGGCCAGGACCGCCTGGCGGACCGGCGACATCACCATCGACCTGGTCGATCTGGAGCCGGCCGAGCTGGTGACTTCAGCCTATGTGCTGGATGAGATCGCGCCGGCATCGCTGGCAAAACTCGTCGACCGGCTCTGGCGGCTGACCGCAGACACGCTGCTGGTGGTCGAGCCGGGCACGCCGGCCGGCTGGCAGCGTATTCTTGCCGTGCGGCGGCAGCTGATCGAGGCGGGCGCGCACGTGCTTGCGCCCTGCCCGCATGAGGCGCCCTGCCCGCTCGTCGCCCCCGACTGGTGCCATTTCGCCCGCCGCGTCGCCCGCTCGCGCCTGCACCGTCTGGCCAAGGATGCCGAGGTGCCGTGGGAGGACGAGAAATTCATCTTTGTCGCGGCCTCCCGCCATCCGGCCGCTCCGCCTCGAGCGCGAGTGATCGCACCGCCGAAGTCGGGCTCCGGCAAGGTCTTGCTGAAGCTTTGCGAACAGGATGGGGGTGCTGCCGAGCGACTGTTCACCAAGCGCGACGGCGAGACGTTCAAGGCCGCGCGGCGACTGGATTGGGGTGATGCCTTGCCGGAATGACCGGCAGCTATTTTCCTGTTTTGTTCTCGCCCGAGAACGGCTAGGCTCGCCATCTTGATTCGAGTCAATCGAGATTCTTTCCACCGAAAGATCCTGGCTGTGAATCGCGGGCATCAAAGTTGGTTGGTTGGGGACTGATGCAGATAAGTCATCATCGACTTGTCTCGTTCTGATATCGAGAGACGGGGATCAGGACCGGGGACATCATGGCAGAGGCAGCACGAAAATTCGGCGTGGCGGAAACACCGCTCTATCGCGAGGCGCCGAACAACATCGAGGCCGAGCAGGCGCTGCTCGGCGCCATACTGGTCAACAACGATGCCTTCTACCGCGTCTCCGACTTCCTGAAGCCCGGCCATTTCTACGAGCCGCTGCATAGAAAGATCTTCGAGGTCGCGGCCGAGCTCATCCGCATGGGCAAGATCGCGACGCCGATCACGCTGAAGACCTTCCTGCCGGCCGACGAGAAGGTCGGCGACATGACGGTGGCGCAATATGTCGTGCGGTTGGCGGTCGAGGCCGTCACCGTCGTCAACGCCACCGACTATGGCCGCGCCATCTACGATCTGGCGACGCGGCGCGCGCTAATCACTGTCGGCGAGGACATGGTGAACATCGCCTATGACGCGCCGGTCGACATGTCGCCCTCCGACCAGATCGAGGATGCCGAGCGGCGCCTGTTCGAATTGGCCGAAACCGGCCGCTACGATGGCGGCTTCGAGAGCTTCACCGATGCCGTCAAGACCGCCGTCGACATGGCCAATGCGGCTTATATGCGCGACGGGCATTTGTCGGGCGTTGCTACCGGCTTGCGCGATCTCGACCGCCGCATGGGCGGCCTGCAGTCGTCCGACCTGATCATCATTGCCGGCCGCCCCGGCATGGGCAAGACCTCGCTCGCCACCAATATCGCCTTCAACATCGCCGAGGCCTATGTCCCGGCGCAGCAGGCGGACGGCTCGTTCAAGGCGGCCAATGGCGGCGTCGTCGGCTTCTTTTCGCTCGAAATGTCGTCCGAACAGCTGGCCACCCGCATTATTTCCGAACAGACGGAAATCCCGTCGTCGAAAATCCGGCGCGGCGAGATCAGCGAGATGGATTTCGAAAAGCTGGTCGCCTGCTCGCAGACAATGCAGAAAATCCCGCTGTTCATCGACCAGACCGGCGGCATTTCCATCGCTCAGCTGTCGGCCCGCGCGCGTCGCCTGAAGCGCCAGCGCGGCCTCGACGTCATCGTTATCGACTATATCCAGCTGATGCAGGGATCGAGCGCGAAATCCTCGCAAAACCGCGTCCAGGAAATCACCGAGATCACCACCGGCCTCAAGGCACTAGCCAAGGAGCTGGCGGTGCCGATCATCGCGCTGTCGCAGCTGTCGCGCCAGGTCGAGAGCCGCGACGACAAGCGCCCGCAGCTTTCGGATCTGCGCGAATCGGGCTCCATCGAGCAGGACGCCGACGTAGTGCTGTTCGTCTACCGCGAGGAATATTATCTGAAGAACCGTGAGCCGAAGCCGGGCACCGACGAATACATCAAGTGGGAACACGAGATGAACGAGATGCGCGGCAAGGCCGAGGTAATCGTCGCCAAGCAGCGCCACGGCCCAACGGGATCGGTCAGCCTCGCCTTCCAGGGCGAGTTCACCCGCTTCTCGGACCTTGCGGAAGAGCATCATTTGCCGGATCGGTTCGAGTGACCTCTTGATACAGGTCTCATTCCTTCGCACCCCCCTCTGTCCTGCCGGACATCTCCCCCTCAAGGGGGGAGATCGGATGTCATTTCGGCTTTCGGCAATCGTCAATGCTGCTAGATGTACGGCAATATCGGAGCTGCCAATCTCCCCCCTTGAGGGGGAGATGTCCGGCAGGACAGAGGGGGGCGCTGTCCCGCCGACCTGTCTTTTAATTGCCGCAGGCCGCGCCTGATGGCCAAGTCCCGTATCCAGTTCATCTGTCAGAATTGCGGATCGGTGCATCAGCGCTGGGCCGGCAAATGCGATGCCTGCGGCGAGTGGAACACGCTGGTCGAGGAAGGCACGTCAGGCGGTATCGGCTCCGGCCCGGCCAATACGCGCAACGCCCGCAAGGGCCGTGCGGTGGTGCTGACCAGCCTCTCCGGCGACATCGAGGACGCGCCGCGCATCGTCTCCGGTATCGGCGAACTCGACCGCGCCACCGGCGGCGGCTTCGTGCGCGGCTCGGCGCTGCTGGTCGGCGGCGATCCCGGCATCGGCAAGTCGACGCTGCTCACCCAGGCCGCGGCCGCGCTGGCGGCAAAGGGCCACCGCATCGTCTATGTCTCGGGCGAAGAGGCGGTCGCGCAGATCAGGCTGCGCGCCCAGCGGCTCGGCGTCGCCGACACCCCGGTCGAGCTCGCCGCCGAAACCAATGTCGAGGACATCCTCGCCACCATCGCCGATGGCAAGCGGCCGGATCTGGTCATTCTCGATTCGATCCAGACGCTGTGGACCGATATGGCCGATTCGGCGCCCGGCACGGTGACCCAGGTGCGTGCCGCTGCCCAGGCGATGATCCGCTACGCAAAATCCACAGGGGCGGCGATCGTTCTGGTCGGCCACGTCACCAAGGAGGGCCAGATCGCCGGACCGCGCGTCGTCGAGCACATGGTCGACGCGGTGCTCTATTTCGAGGGCGAAGGCGGCCACCACTACCGCATCCTGCGCACGGTCAAGAATCGCTTCGGGCCAACCGATGAGATCGGCGTGTTCGAAATGTCGGACAAGGGCTTGCGGGAAGTCGCCAACCCGTCCGAGCTTTTCCTCGGTGAGCGCCATGCGAAGTCGCCGGGTGCCGCGGTTTTCGCCGGCATGGAAGGCACACGGCCGGTGCTGGTCGAGATCCAGGCGCTGGTGGCGCCATCGACGCTGGGCACACCGCGCCGCGCCGTCGTCGGCTGGGACGGTGCCCGGCTGTCGATGATCCTGGCGGTTCTGGAAGCCCATTGCGGCGTCCGCTTCGGCACGCACGACGTCTATCTCAACGTTGCCGGCGGCTACCGCATTTCGGAGCCGGCGGCCGACCTGGCAGTGGCGGCGGCACTGGTTTCCTCGCTCACCGGTCTTGCCCTTCCCGCCGATTGCGTCTATTTCGGCGAAATCAGCCTTTCGGGTGCGGTGAGGCCGGTTGCGCATGCGCAGCAGCGCCTCAAGGAAGCCGAAAAGCTGGGTTTCGGACGCGCGGTTCTGCCCTTGGGCAGCGAGGAACTTGTTGGTGGCAATGGGGTCGGGGGGATCGGAGCCGGCGCTTTCCAGCCCACCGAGCTTGCCGATCTCGTGGCGCGCATAGCCGGCTCTCGGCGCAGCCGCGCCGACGAGCAAGAGTGATGCGGCTCGTCGGGCCGTGAAAAAGAGATCGGAGTGGGGCGAAAAACATGCCGATTACGCTGCTTGACGGAATTCTCGTCGGCTTCACCCTGGTCTCGGCGATGCTCGCTATGGTTCGCGGCTTTTCGCGCGAGATCCTGTCGATCATCTCCTGGGCAGCCGCCGCGGCAGCCGCCTTCTTCTTCTACAAGCCGGTGCTGCCTTACATCCAGCCCTATGTCGACAACGAAAAGGCCGCCATGGCGGCGGCCGCCGGTATCGTCTTCATTGTCGCGCTGATCGTCGTTTCGGTCATCACCATGAAGCTCGCCGACTGGATCATCGATTCCAGGATCGGCGCGCTCGATCGTACACTTGGCTTCCTCTATGGCGCGGCGCGCGGCATTCTGGTCGTCGCTGTCGCGCTGCTTTTCTTCAATTGGCTGGCGGGCGCCAAGGCTCCAGGCTGGATTGCCAACGCCAAGTCAAAGCCGTTGCTCGAATCGATCGGCGCCAAGCTCGAAAGCCTGCTGCCCGAGGATCCGGAAAACGCCATCCTCAACAAGCTCAATCCGAATCAGCCGGCCACCGAGACGCCTCTGGCCCCCGACGCGCCTGCAGCGGAAGCCCCTGCCGCCGGCGACGACGCCACTGCTCCGGCACCCGACGACAGCGATGCGCCGCCGGCCGACAATGCGCCCGCGACGCCGGCACCTGCAAACCCGGCGCCGGCGAACTGATTTCGACAGACTTGCGAGGCTCAAGACTGTCGATCATGTGAACGCCGCACGACGTGCGTTGCTTTCGATGCGCTATGACCTTATATGGCGACTTTAGCGGAGCTTGAGCCCCAATGGCAGCCTCAGTGGCAGACGCAGACGACGTGCTTTCCGCCGAAGCCGACGACCATTTCCACGACGAATGCGGCGTGTTCGGCATTTTCGGCCGGCAGGACGCCGCAGCCATTGTAACGCTCGGTCTGCATGCGTTGCAGCATCGAGGCCAGGAAGCGGCCGGCATCGTTTCCTATGACGGCACCCAATTCCATGTCGAACGCCATGTCGGCCTGATCGGCGACACCTTTACTAAGCAGCGGGTCATCGACAGCCTGCAAGGCAACCGTGCCATCGGCCACACACGCTATGCCACCACCGGCGGCGCCGGTCTGCGCAATATCCAGCCTTTCTTCGCCGAACTTGCCGATGGCGGCTTTGCCGTCGCCCATAACGGCAATCTCACCAACGCCATGACCGTTCAGCGCGCCCTGCAGAAGCAAGGCGCCATCTTCTCTTCCACCTCCGACACCGAAACGCTCCTGCACCTGGTTGCCACCAGCAAGGAGCGCGACCTGAATTCGCGCTTCATCGATGCGGTGCGCCAAGTCGAAGGCGCCTTCTCGCTGGTGGCGATGACGTCCAAGAAGATGATCGGGTGCCGCGACCCGCTCGGCATCCGCCCGCTGGTGCTCGGCGATCTCGACGGCGCCTGGATTCTCGCCTCCGAGACCTGCGCGCTCGATATTATCGGTGCGCGTTTCGTGCGCGACCTGAAGCCCGGCGAAATGGTCGTCGTCACCAGCAAGGGCATCGAAAGCCTGTTCCCGTTCGGGCCGCAGAAGACCCGCTTCTGCATCTTCGAATATGTCTATTTCGCGCGGCCGGATTCGTCGGTCGAAGGCCGCAACGTCTATGAAGTGCGCAAGCGCATCGGCGCCGAGCTGGCGCAGGAAAGTCCGGTCGAGGCCGACATCGTCGTGCCGGTGCCGGATTCGGGCACGCCGGCGGCGATCGGCTTTTCGCAGGCCGCGGGCATTCCGTTCGAGCTCGGCATCATCCGCAATCACTATGTTGGCCGCACCTTCATCCAGCCCGGCGATTCGATCCGCCACATGGGTGTCAAGCTCAAGCACAACGCCAACCGCCGCATGATCGAAGGTAAGCGCGTGGTGCTGGTGGACGATTCGATCGTGCGCGGCACCACCAGCCAGAAGATCGTCCAGATGGTGCGCGATGCCGGCGCCAAGGAAGTGCATATGCGCATCGCTTCGCCGCCGACGCGCGCCTCCTGCTTTTACGGCGTCGACACACCGGAAAAGTCGAAGCTGCTGGCGTCGCGCATGTCGGTGGAGGAGATGGCCGAGTTCATCCGCGTCGATTCGCTCGGCTTCCTGTCGATCGACGGGCTCTACCGCGCCGTCGGCGAGGCCGGCCGCGACAACGAGCAGCCGCAATTCTGCGACGCCTGCTTCACCGGCCAGTATCCGACCCGGCTTGCCGACTTCGAAGGCTCCGACAATGTGCGCACGCTGTCGCTACTGGCGGCGGGCGGGTCTTAGCAGACGCTGCTTCAATGCTGAAGCTGTTCTGGCTGGATTTTGAAGCAGGACGCCGCCACGGTTTTCCGATGGGCGTCGGCATCACCGCAGAAGACGAAACGGATGCGGTAGATCTCGCCAAAACACGGTTGTTTGCCAGCGGAAAATTTCCAACCGCCTACAGGATCAAGATCATCCCCGATCTGGACACCCTGGACCAGAACCATGTCAGGCCGAATATCGGCCATTACCTGCGTCGGGGAATCTGGTTTCCGACCGGTTATGATAGTAGCTGGTCTCCGTAACCTTTGATCTTGAGAGTGACCTCATGATTTCTGCCCTTGACCTCTCCGGCCGCGTTGCGGTCGTCACCGGCGCCTCGCGCGGTATCGGCTATTTCATCGCCAGGGAGCTTGCCGCGGCCGGTGCGCATGTGATTGCGGTTGCTCGCACCGTCGGCGGATTGGAAGAACTCGACGACCAGATCAAGGCAGGTGGCGGACAGGCGACGCTGGTACCGCTCGATCTTGCCGACATGGCGGGGATCGACCGGCTGGGCGGCGCGATCCACGAGCGCTGGGGCAAGCTCGACATACTGGTCGCCAACGCCGCTGTGCTCGGCGTCATCGCCCCGATCGGCCATGTCGAGGCCAAGACCTTCGAGAAGGTGATGACCATCAACGTCACCGCAACTTGGCGGCTGATCCGCTCGGTCGACCCGTTGCTCAGGCTTTCCGATGCCGGCCGTGCTATCGTGCTGAGCTCCAGCCTTGCCCACTCCGCACGCGCCTTCTGGGCGCCTTATGCGGCGTCGAAGGCGGCGGTCGAGGCCATGACGCGTTCATGGGCGCATGAGACCGAAAACCTGCCGCTCAGGGTCAATGCCGCCGATCCCGGGGCAACGCGCACCGCGATGCGGGCGCAGGCCGTACCCGGCGAGGATCCTGAAACACTGCCGCACCCTTCGGAGATCGCCAAGCGTATCGTGCCGCTGGCCAGCCCCACGCTCAAGGAGACCGGGCTGATCTTCCAGGCCAAGCACAATCGCTTTGTCGCCTACCGGCAGCCGGAGTAGCCACACATCGCATTTTGCCGGAAGAATTGCGCCGGCACCAACGTTGTTCGGGTGCCACAATTCGAGAAACGGAGGACCATATGCGGAGACTGCTTCTCTTGACTGCCACCGCGCTGCTTGCAGTGATCGGCGCCGCGTCGTCGCAGGAGGCAACGATGAGCTTTTTCGTCACCAGCGTCGGCTCCGGCAAAGGCGCCGATCTCGGCGGTCTCGACGGCGCCGACGCCCATTGTAGTTCACTGGCCGAAGCCGCGGGCGTTACCGGCAAGACATGGCGCGCCTATCTCTCGACCAGCGATACCGATGCACGCGACCGTATCGGCAAAGGCCCGTGGTTCAACGCCAAGGGCGTCAAGATCGCCGATGATGTCGCTTCCCTGCATAGCGATGCCAACGCCATCACCAAACAGACGGCACTCGACGAAAAGGGCCAAATGGTCAACGGCCGCGGCGACACGCCCAACCGGCACGACGTGTTGACCGGCTCCAAGCCGGATGGCACGAAAATAGCCGACCAGACCTGCGGCGACTGGACGCTGAGCGGAGCAGAAGGTGTGGCGATGATGGGTCATCACGATCGTACCGGCCTCGATGATTCGGCAGCCGCCAAATCGTGGAATTCCTCGCATGCGTCACGCGGTGGCTGCAGCCAGGAAGCGCTGAAGGGCACCGGCGGCGACGGCCTGTTCTATTGTTTTGCGGTGAACTGAACCAAACGACCCGACATCACGTGGCTGTGATGCCGTGGCTTAACGCCGCGCTTTGGCCCAGCTTTCGCCGCTGGGCCGGAGTTGCTAGGATCGTGCGACTCCCAAAACAAGCAGAGCGAGGAAATACTCATGGCGGCACCGAGCGTAGCGTTAGTCTGGTATCTGGTGATCGCCGGCCCGCAAGGCGGCATGGTCGTGCTGCCCAGCACATTCGACACCCGCGAACAGTGCGCCTTCGCCATAACCGAATACCAGAAGCAACCGACGCCGGCCGGCTGGTCGGTGCAGTGCGTGCCGAGCGCCTCGCCCTTCGCCGACGAGGGCGACGCCGAGGAGCCGTCGGCGCAGTAGGACAGCGTGATCTCCCCCCTCAAGGGGGAGATCGTCAGCGTCGCGCGCTTACCGTCAGCTCCGGCTTCTGGCTGATGGTCTGGAACACGACGCAGTAGCGCTCGGTCAGCTTGAGCAGCGCATCGATGCGCTCCTGCGGCTCGTCGGTGTCGAGGCCAAATGTCAGCCGGATGGCGCGGAAGCCAACCGGCGCATCCTTTGCCACGCCAAGCGTGCCGCGAAAGTCTAGGTCGCCTTCGGCTTCCACCGTGGCGGCCCCAAGCTTGAATTCCAGCGCCGTCGCTACAGCCTTCAGCGTGACGCCGGCGCAAGCCACCAGTGCCTCCAGCAGCATGTCGCCGGAGCAGAGTTCGAGCCCGGTGCCGCCGGTCGCCGGATGCAGCCCGGCAATGGCGATCGCCCTGCCTGTCTCGACCTTGCAGGCGATCGATTGGTCGTCGATCGAGCCTTTGGCGCGGAGAGTAATCAGCGCGCGCGAGGCGTCGTCGCGATAGGCCACCTTCAGCGGCGCCTGCATGGCCTTCAATGCAATCGCGTCCATTTCGTTTCTCTCCCATAGTTGCCTGGCTTCGCTGCCTAACGGCGATGCCGCCTGCCCAAACGCAAGTCTCCACTGGCGTAGCGCTTGGCAGGGTTTCGCCCGTATAGCCTGACGATACGGGGAGCATCCAACGCCTTCACACCGTCTCTCGCAACACATTCGTAAGGCCGCCGGACATATGGCCGATATCGCCATCGTGGAAACCCGCGAACGGGTTCTTGCCGGAATCCTGTTCACCGGGGCTGCCTACCTGCTGTTTTCGATGCAGGACGCCTCAAGCTGACACTATGGTGTCAGGAAGGGGCAGCGTAGGCTGGTGAGATGACGGGATCGCTGGACATGCCATGCACAGTGGAAAGCGCCCGCGAGCGTACCCTCGGCATCATCCTGGTCTCGGCATCGGCGGCCGTCTTCGGCCTCACCGGCGTGCTGACCAAATCGATCCATGCCGACCCGCTGACCATTGCCTGCTGGCGCGGCTTCGTCGGCTCGATCCTGATCAGCCTCTATGTCCTATGGCGCCGCCAGCGCTCCGGCGGTCGCGACAGCTTGCGGCTCGGCTGGCGAGGCTGGCTGCTGGCGATCGAGGGCGCGCTCGCGAGCATCGCCTTTATCTCGGCGTTCAAGTTCACGTTTGTCGCCAATGTCGCGATCATCTATGCCACGGCCCCGTTCGTCACCGCGCTGCTGGCCCTCCTGTTGGTCCGCGAGCCGTTCCGGCTGCAGACGCTTGCCGCCGCTTCTGTGTCACTATGCGGTGTGGCAATCATGGTCTGGTCCGGCTTCGGCACCGGCCATTTGTTCGGCGACGGGCTGGCGCTGCTGATGACGATCGGCAGCGCGCTCTACATGATCATGGTGCGCGCCTTCCGCGACACGCCGGTGGTGTGGGCGGGTGCGGTGTCGGCATTCCTTCTGTTCGTGCTCGGCTGGTTCGTCGCCGATCCGCTGGCTGTCTCGGCCAGGGACGCTGTGCTTCTAGTCACCTTCGGCGCCTCGTTCGCGCTGGCTTCGATCCTGTGGACGGAGGGCACCCGGCTTATTCCGGCGGCCGAGTCCGGATTGCTGGGTTCAGCTGAAGTGCCATTCGCGATCCTGTTTGCCTTCCTGTTCCTGGCGGAGATCCCGCCGGCAGCCAGCATGGTCGGTGGCGCCATCGTGCTTTGCGCGGTGTTCGCTCACGCCGGCCGCGACTGGCTGATGGCCAGGCAGCGCGCAGCGGATGCATGACCAATCCTCGCCGCGTCCGAGCGCGAGTTGGTGGTCCGATCACGAGAAATCCGGTCCTGAAAATTAATTTGAAAAGTCATGGAACCATCATAGGGCTCAGGCATTATGGCTGCGACGGGCCACCCCAAGTCCCCCCAAACCCCTCGGCCCGTCCTACTTAGAAGCCGACCGCAAGGTCGGCTTTTTCTTTGCTGGCTCGATTGGCCAAGGCCAGGTTGCCGCTGAACAACGCGGCCAGATCCTGCGCCGGCCGGTCGGCATCCTCACGCAAGCGGACGGCGAATTCGGCGACCGGCACCGGCGGCAGATCAAGATCGCGCGGCGCCTCGACGATGCCGGAATGAGCGAAGCGCGCCGTCCTCAACGTCAAGGCGATGCCGGCGTGCACCGCCGTGCGCAGGCCGGCAAGGCTGGCACTGCCGGCAGCAATGCGGTAGCGACGGCCGGCCGCATCGAGTGCACTGGTCGCCGCTTCGCGAAACCCGCAATGGGGATCGAGCAGCGCCAAGGGCAGTTCGTCGTGGCGGGTGGCCAGCCCGTTTTGTGAGCAAAGCCAGATCATTGGTTCCTTGAGCACACCGACTTCGTCCCGTGTCGGCACCTGCCGCATGGCAATGGCCAGATCAAGGATGCCGGCCTGCAAAGCCTGCGCCAGTTCGGCGGAACGGCCGACGCGCAGTTCGATCCTGACGCGCGGATGGCTGACAGCAAAAGCCCTGAGAAGCTGCGGCAAGCCGCTGTCGGCGAAATCCTGCGTGGTGCCGATGGCGACGCGCCCGTCGGCGTGCGCGCCTTTGAGGGCCAGCCACGCCTCGCGGTGCGCGGCAAGGATGCGACGCGCGTGAACGATCAGATCCTCGCCTGCCGACGTCAGGCCGCGCCCTCGCCCCTGCGGCACCAGCAGCGGTTCGCCGACAACATCCTCCAGCCGCTGCATCTGCGCGGTCACTGCGGACGGCGAGCGACCGACGATCGACGCGGCCCGCGCCAGGGAACCGCCGTCGACGAAAGCGAGGAAAGTCTTGAGGAGGTCGGGATCGAACATCTGCATAATTCGACACTATCAAAGTGTTTATCAAAAACAATTCGATTTTTTTGATCAAAGGACGATGGCATGATTTTCTCGACGGCGAAGAGGCGCCGCTTGAAACCGAGGAGAAGAAATATGCCGATCATCAATGTCAGCGTTACCGGCAAGCCCGATGCCGCTTTGTCCGCCGCCATTGCCAAGGAAGTGACCGAACTGACGGCCACGCATCTGCGCAAGGACGCGACGATCACAGCTGTTGCCATTTCCTATCACGACCCCGAGCACTGGTTCGCCGGCGGCAAGTCGCTGGCCGAGCATGGCACCAACACGGCCTGGCTCGACATCAAGGTTGTCGACGGCACCAACACCAAGCTCGAACTGGAGGCGTATCTGCAGGCAATTTTCGCGGCATTCGGCCGGCTGCTGGGTAAGGTGCATGAGGAAAGCTACGCCCTCGTGCATGAAGTGCCTGCAGCCGCCTATGGCTTTGGCGGCAAGACGCAGGAATTCCGGTTCATCAGCGGAAGGATGAAAGCGGCGTAGCTGCGATAGGCAGCCGAGCCGAATCAAACATAGAAGAGAAGGAAAAATGGAGCCGCATTGACGTTGATCCAACTTCGGCTAGGTTCTCACCCGAAGCGGCCACTGAAGAGCCGTGACGTGAGATCGTTGGGAGATGCGGCGATGATCCTGACACTGGCGCTGCTTGCGGGTCTTGTCGCGGCCTGGCTGCTGATCGGCGTGGTGGAGAAGTTCCGCCTCGGCCTGCGTTTGAGCCAGGCGCTGCTCTACGTGCCGTTCAAGCTCGCCTACCGGATCAGCGACGAGCGCATCAAGATTGCGCGCAGGTCGGTGGCCCCGGTCATCTATGTCATCTGGCATCAGTCACGCATCGAGCCGGCGCTGATGCTGTCGCTGCTGCCGGAGGACACGCTGCACATCCTCGACCAGGCTTCGGCCAGATCGCCGTGGCTGGAGCCGTGGCGCGAGCTCGGCCGCACCATCGCCTTCAACGCCGAGCATGTCTTCGTCAGCCGCAGATTGGTGCGGGTGCTGAAGGGCAAGGGCCGGCTCGCCGTTTACCTGCCGGATGCGGTCGAGCCAGACGTCAAGTCGTTTCGGTTGTTTCGCGCCATCACCCGTATCGCCATGCAGGCCGACGCCCGTATCGTGCCGGTCTTCGTTGCCGGCGCACGCAGCCTGCCGGCCTCGCTGACGCCGGCGGACAAGGCGCCGCGCCATTGGTTTCCGCAGCTGTCGATCAGCGCGCTGGAGCCGATGACCATCGCCGAGCTGGTGGCGCGGAACCCAGATCAGGCCTCCAACACCAATGCGCTGTTTGATCGCTTCGCCGAGGCCAGGCTTTTCGGCAGTGATCTCGACCGAGGGCTGTTCCTCGCCATGCGCGATGCGGCCGACCGTGTTGGCGCTTCGCACCCAATAATCGAGGATGTCATTGGCGGTCCCCTGAGCTACCGGAAAATGTTCATCGGCGCCAGGGTTTTGGGCCGACGGTTCGAGGCAATAACAGCGCCGGGCGAAGCGGTTGGGCTGCTCCTGCCCAACGCCAATGGCGTCGTGCTGTCGTTCGTCGGACTTTTGTCGGCTGCGCGGGTGGCAGCAATGATCAACTATACCGCCGGCCCGGCCAGCGTCACCGCCGCCGTCCGCACGGCGATGATCCGAACCGTGGTCTCCTCACGCGCCTTTGTCGAAAAGGCCAACCTCGCCGACATCGTCGAGGCGGTGGAAAAGGGCGGGGCGAAACTGCTGTGGCTGGAGGATGTCCGCGCAAGCGTGACCGTGCTGGACAAGGCCGCAGCCGGCTTGCTGTGGCGCTGGCCGTTGCAGCGCCAGGGCGCAGCCAAGCCGGCGGTGATCCTGTTCACCTCCGGCTCGGAAGGCACGCCCAAGGCCGTGGTGCTGTCGCACCGGAACCTTCTTGCCAATGCGATGCAGGCGGAAGCTCGCATCACCATCTCGCCGGCCGATATCCTGCTCAACGTGCTGCCGGTGTTCCACTCGTTCGGGCTGACCGGCGGCACCATCCTGCCGCTGGTCACCGGAGTAAAGCTGTTCCTCTACCCGTCACCGCTCCACTACAAACTTATTCCGGAGGTGGCGCGCAAGGTCCGGCCGACGGTGATGTTCGGCACCGACACGTTCCTCGCCAACTATGCCCGCACCGCCAAGGACGGCGATTTTTCCAGCCTGCGCTTCGTCGTGGCCGGTGCCGAGGCGGTGAAGCCGGAGACGCGCCGGGTTTACCGCGAGCGCTTCCAGGCCGAGATCATCGAAGGTTTTGGCTTGACCGAGGCCGCACCAGTGGTTGCCGTCAACACCGCCATCCACGGCCGCGATGGAACGGTCGGGCGGCTGCTGCCGGCCATGCGCATGAAACTCGAACCGGTCGAAGGCATCAGCGACGCCGGCCGGCTGTGGCTCGACGGGCCGAACCTGATGATGGGCTACATGACCGGCGACCGGCCTGGCGAGCTGCAGCCGCTCGAAGGCTGGCACGACACCGGCGATATCATTTCGGTCGATCGCGAAGGCTTCATCACCATTCGCGGCCGCGCCAAGCGCTTCGCCAAGATAGCCGGCGAGATGGTATCGCTTGGTGCGGTCGAGATGCTGGTGCAGTCGCTGTGGCCGGAAGAGCATCACGCCGTGGTAGCGGTGCCGGACAAGCGGCGCGGCGAGCGCCTCGTTCTGGTCACCACCGCCGACAATGCCGATCCCCACGAATTGCGCGAATTCGGCAAAAAAGCCGGCGCGGCCGAACTGATGGTGCCGAACGACATCGTCAAGGTCGAGGAGATCCCTGTACTGGGCTCCGGCAAGACCGACTATGTCTCGACTAGAAAGCTGGCACTCGAGAGGCTGGGACTGAGCGCAGCCGCCTGAGGTTTGCTGTCGAGAACTCTAAAGCGCGGCGCGTTCGACCGGCCTTGTGCGCGACGCGCATTAGATTCTTGCTTTTATGCATGCCGTTATCGCAAAACCGCTGCACACTTTTGCGCGAATGCATTAGAAGACCACCACCGACAACAGCAGAATGGCGCCGACGGCCATCATCAGCAGGCCCGGCCAGTTCTGCGACAGGCCGAGAAAACGGAGCCCGCGCCGCCGCGGCTCCAGGGTCGGACCTGGTGTTGCGAGATTAGGCGTCGGACTGTCCGGCGCGGTGGAGACAGCGGCCGGTTCACTAAGCCGCCCGCGCATGATGGCTGCTACCGCCATATAGACGAGGCCGGCGACAGTCAGTAACACGCCGATGAGGATGACAGCCATTTCTCCTCGTTTCCGATGGCTCTGCGCCCGATGCGGCAGCTTGCGCGACGTAGACGACGTACCACGAGCAGCCGCTCAGACGGACCTACCAAACACAAACGGTCTAGCCGCCCAGCAAGTTCCGAAAACGGGTTTTTGAGGTGCATTCCACAGCGCCGCGCGCTGTGTGAGCCGGTCCTGAGTCTAAACGGACGATCCTTTTCGGAATCATGCACTGCCAGGCGCAACGCGAACTGGCATCAAATCTGTCAACCAATATCCGAGGACGGCACCTTCTCGCCTTCGCGCTTGGCGCGTCTCGAATAGGCGCGCACGCTGAACGGCAAGAAGACCAGATAGCCGGCAACCGAGGCCGTCAGCGTATACCAGGGATAGGTCATCAAAAGCAGGACGTAGAGGACGACTGCGAGGATGATCGGCAGCACCCTGTCGCCCGGTATCCTGACGCTCTTGCCGGAATAGACGGGCAGTCTGCTGACCAGCAGGAACGCCACCAATATTGTAAAGCCGGTGGCAATGAAGGCTGCCAGGCGGCTGGGTTCAAGCCCAAGCCTGAGGAAGAACAGATAGAGCGGCAGCATCACCAGCACCGCACCCGCCGGCGCCGGCACGCCGACGAAATATTCGGTCTGCCACTGCGGACGGTCGAGCTCTTCGTCGAGCACGTTGAAACGGGCAAGCCTCATCCCACAGGCGATGGTGAACAGCAGCGCGGCGATCCAGCCCGGCGAACCTGCCCTGTCGAGCAGAAAGGCATAGAGCACCAGCGCCGGTGCCACGCCGAAATTGACGATATCGGCCAGCGAATCCATCTGGGCGCCGAATTTGGAAGTCGCCTTCAGCATTCGCGCCAGACGGCCGTCGATACCATCGAGGAAGGCCGCGAGCAGCACCATCACCACCGCTGGCTCGAAGCGGCCCTCGAAGCCGAAGCGAATACCGGACAGGCCGGCGCAGATGGCGAGCACCGTGACCAGATTGGGCAGCACCATGCGCATCGGGATTTCGCGAATGCGCGGGCCACCGCCGCCATGCGCCTCGAATTTCTTGAACGGCGGGGCCACCGGTCAGGAGATCCGCACGAGCGGCGTTGCCGCAACGCCGCCGAATTCCGCCAGCACCGTCTCACCGCCAACCGCGGTCTGGCCGACGGCGACGCGCGGCGTCGCGGTCGAGGGCAGGAATACATCGACGCGCGAGCCAAAGCGGATCAGCCCGAAGCGCTCGCCGGTGCCGATGGCGCCGCCGGGCTCGGCCCAGCAGACGATGCGCCGCGCCACCAGGCCGGCAATCTGTACCGCGGCGACCGTTCCATTGGGGCTTTCGATGACCAGCCCGTTGCGCTCGTTCTCGGTGCTTGCCTTGTCGAGTTCGGCGTTGAGGAATTTTCCTGGCCGATGCTCGATCCTGGAAATGCGGCCGCGCACCGGGGAGCGGTTCACGTGGCAGGAAAAGACGTTCATGAACACCGAGATGCGGGTCATTTCACCGCCGCCGAGGCCAAGCTCGCGCGGCGGCACGGCCGGGCCAACCGCCGAGACGATGCCGTCGGCCGGGCTGACAACCAGCCGGTCATCGATCGGCGTGACACGCTCGGGATCGCGGAAGAAATAGGCGCACCAGGCCGTCAGGATGAGACCGATCCAGAACAGGGTCGAGGAGAAGTAGCCAAGAAAGAGCGTCGCCGCGCCGAACGCAGCGATAAAGGGATAACCCTCGCGATGGATCGGAACGAACGCATTCTTGATCGTGTCAACGAGGCTCATGGGATGAGGGCAACCTTGGTTCCAAGTCCGGCCTCAATAGCGGAAACACCCCGCGGTCGCAACGCGACAATGAGAGCGCTCGGGGGGTGGCGGTCGCCGCCGTTTCAGGATGCCGTTAGCAGCATCCGGACTGCCGAAGCGATCAACCGGAAATGTTCATTGCGATTGTCGGAACGCAGCACTCTCGCCCGTCCTTGGCAAGACAGCGCCTCTCATCGGCCTTTCGGCCATGACGATTTGCGCAAACCCGGAGGTTCTCGGCCCATGCAGAAATCAGCAGCTAGGCAAGTGCAAGTGGTGATGAACGGCTTGGCCTTCGGCGAGTCACCGCGCTGGCACGATGGCCGGCTGTGGTTCTGCAACTGGGGCACAGGCCAGATCATCGCCGTTGACGCCCTAGGCAACAGCGAGATCGCGCTCACCGTGCCGGCCACCCTGCCCTATTCCATTGACTGGCTGCCGGACGGGCGCCTGCTTGTCGTCTCCGGCTGCGAAGGGCTGATCCTCAGGCAGGAGGCAGACGGGAGGCTGGTCACCCATGCCGATCTGAGACACCTGTCGAAGAGTCCGTGGAACGAGATCGTGGTCGACGGGCGCGGCAACATATACGTCAATGGCGGTGGGCCTGCTCCGGGTCCCGGCCAGCATTTCGGCCCCGGCACCATCGTGCAAGTTGCACCTGATGGCTCGGTTCAGCAGGTGGCTGAGAACCTCGCGTTCGCCAACGGCATGGCGGTGACGCCTGACAACAAGACGCTGGTCGTTGCCGAGTCCCACGCAAACCGGCTGACCGCCTTCGACATCGCTGCCGATGGTGGCCTTTCCAACCGGAGGGTCTGGGCCGATCTCGGCAACGGTTTTCCCGATGGCATCTGCCTAGATGCCGAAGGTGCGGCCTGGTATGCCGACGTTCCGAACCGGCATTGCGTGCGGGTGCGCGAGGGCGGCGCGATGCTCGAAAGCGTCGACGTCGACCGCGGCTGCTTTGCCTGCATGCTCGGCGGCAGCGAGGGAAAAACGCTGTTCATCGTCGCCGCCGAATGGCGCGGCTTCGAACATATGATCAGCGATGCCCGTACCGGCCAAGTGCTCAGCGTCGACGCTACTGCGCCGGGCGCCGGCTGGCCGTAGAGAGCTTACATCCCGGGAATCCGCTGATAGTTGGCGATATCGGCCTTGACGCCAAGTCGCGCGATGGTCTCCTGAGGATTGAAGCCGCTGCGCTCATGCGCAGCCTTGATGATCGGCACGACCTTGTCGACAGCGGCCTGCCCTTCCCATTCGACAATGGTCACGAGGTTGAACTCGCCCGGCCCCGAGAATTGCTCAAGCAGGAAATCCTGGACGAACCCTTGCTGCTGGCGCAGCAAATCATGCGTCATCCGGACCTTGGCAAGAATCTCCTCGCGGGCGTTGGCCGGAACGACAAACTTGTCCACCCGAAATACACTGCCGCCACTAACTGCCTGATTTATCCCATTCATATCGATTGTCTCCGTTTTTGAACGACGCATCTTGCTGCGATCCAAAACGGCCTACGATCTCAACTTAAGTTGAGGTCAAGCACGAATTTTCAGCTCACCTCCGAGGTGCGACGGCGGACGACGACGCCGAACTCGTCGCTTTCGCGGGCGATGCGCAGCCGCTCCTCGGCCTCGCTTGCCTCGCGCTGGCGGTCCCACATCGATGCATAAAGGCCGCGCTTGGCTATCAAGGCGACATGGGTGCCGCGCTCGGCGATCTGGCCATCCTGCAGGACGATGATCTCGTCGGCCGAAATCACTGTGGACAGCCGATGGGCGATGACGAGGGTGGTGCGGCCCTGGCTGACCAGGTCGAGTGCCGCCTGGATCTCCTGCTCGGTGTGGCTGTCCAGCGCCGAGGTCGCCTCGTCGAGCATCAGGATCGGCGGTGCCTTCAAAATGGTGCGGGCAATCGCCACCCGCTGCTTCTCGCCGCCGGACAGTTTTAATCCGCGCTCGCCGACCATTGAGCGATAGCCGTCGGGCAGCCGCTCGATGAACGGTCCGATCTGGGCCAGTTCTGCCGCCTTGCGCACATCCTCCTCGCTGGCGCCGACGCGGCCGTAGCGGATGTTGTAGGCGATGGTGTCGTTAAACAGCACCGTGTCCTGCGGCACCATGCCGATGGCAGCGCGCAAGCTCTCCTGCGTCACGTCGCGAATGTCCTGGCCGTCGATTAGAATCTTGCCGCGCTGGATATCGTAGAAGCGAAACAGAAGCCGCGAAATGGTCGACTTGCCGGCTCCGGAGGGGCCGACGATGGCCACCGTCTTGCCGGCTGGCACCTCGAAGCTGATGCCCTTCAGGATCTTGCGGTTGGGGTCGTAGGAAAAATGTACGTCGCGGAACTCGACCCTGCCGGCATCGACGACCAGCGGCTTGGCGCCCGGCCGATCGACGATCTCACGCTTGACGTCGAGCAGATCGAACATATTTTCGATGTCGGTCAGGCCCTGGCGAATTTCGCGGTAGATCATGCCGATGAAATTCAGCGGCACCGAAAGCTGCATGAGCATGGCGTTGACGAAGACGAAATCGCCGACGCTCTGTGTGCCCGCCTTCACCTCGAGCGCCGACATCACCATGACGACGGTCATGCCGATACCGAAGATCACACCTTGGCCGAAGTTCAGCCAGCCAAGCGAGGTCCAGGTCCTGGTCGCCGCCAACTCATAGCGCGCCGTGGACCGGTCGAACCGCTCGGCCTCCATGGCTTCGTTATTGAAATATTTGACTGTTTCGTAGTTGAGCAGCGAGTCGATCGCCTTCGTGCTGGCTTCATTGTCGCTTTCGTTCATCTCACGGCGGATCGAAATACGCCAATCGCTCGCCCTGACGGTGAACCAGACATAGAGCCAGACCGTGACCGCGATCACCAAGACGTATAGCCAGCCATAGGTGACGGCGAAGATGCCGGCGGTGAGCGCGAATTCGACGATTGTCGGCGCCGTCGCCAGCATGGTGAAGCGGACGATCGTCTCGATGCCCTTGGTGCCGCGCTCGATGACGCGCGACAGTCCGCCGGTGCGCCGTTCGAGGTGGAAGCGCAGCGACAGTTCATGCATGTGCACGAAGGTGCGGAAGGCGAGCCGGCGCACCGCATGCTGGCCGACCCGTGCAAACAGGGCGTCGCGTAACTGGTTGAAGCCGAGTTGCACCAGCCGCACGGCATTGTAGGCGACGACCAGCATGACCGGCGCCAGCAGCAGGGCCGGCAGCGGCGGCGGCGATTTGCTATCGCCGGCCAGTGCGTCGGTCGCCCATTTGAAGAAATAGGGTCCGGCCACCAGGGTCAGCTTGGCGACAACCAGCAGTACGGTTGCCCACACCACGCGCGCCCTCAGGTCGGCGCGGTCGGCCGGCCACATATAGGGCCAGAGATTGCGCAACGTTCTGAAGGTCGAGCCGGAATCTGCGGAAACGGTTTTCTCGGCCATTCTTGTTTACCTTTATGATTTTAGCGGCCGGAGCAGCAGGAATCGACCAGCGCGGCCAGCGATGCCGAAACATCGGCGAGCGCGGCGCGGTCGAGCTCATAGCGCGAGCGCTGGCGGTCAGGCTCGAAGCGGATCAGCCCGGCCTCGACCAGGATCTTCAAATGCTGGGAAACGGTGGACTGCGCCAGGTCGAGATGCTCGACGACCTCGCGACAGCAGCAGGAACGGCTTGCGGAAAGGTGTTTGAGAATTTCGATCCGCGCTGGATGCGAAAGGGCCGCGAGCCGGACAGCGACAGCGCGGCTATCCGGCGTGCAGTTGGCCGGCGTGCAGTTGGCCGGCGCGCGTTCATCTGCCGCGCGGCTTCGGTCCGTTACGAGGGGGGATTCGGTCATCGTCCATCGGCGATAAACGATGACTGGCCCTGCCGCAAGCTATCCTGATGGGCAGAACGGCTACTCGGTCTTGACTGGCGCCGTCGTCATCTGGTCGCCCATTGCCTTGAGATCGGCGGGCTCGCCTTCCTTCGATTTCTCCGGCACCTTGAACACCTGCCCCGGCCAGATGCGGTTCGGATTGCTGATCTGGTCCTGGTTGGCGAGATAGATGGTCGAGTAGCGCATGCCCTGGCCATAGACCCGCCGCGAAATCCGCCACAGCGTGTCATGGCGGCGGATGATGACTGCGCCATCGGCATGTTCGAGCTTTGGCGCCACGGTCTCGGGAGTTTCGCCCGGAGGCGTTGCGACAGCCATTTCGGCCGGGGCCTCGGTTGTAGGAGTGGGGGCAGTTGCGGGCGTTTCGGCGGCCGTTGCCGGTGCGGCTTCGGTCGCCGGAGCATTCGGCTCGGCTTGTTTTACCCCGGCAGGCTTCTGCTCGGCCGGCGCCACGGCCGCAACCGCCTCACCAGGCTCGCGCTCGAACGGCACAGCCGCACGGGCCACCACCGTCACGCCGTCGGCGTCGAGCGCATCGACGTGGATGGTGTAGGTGCCGACCGGGATGTCGCGTGTCGCTTCGACCAGGAAGTGGCGGTCGGGCGAGGTCTTCGCGTCACCGAGCAGGATATCGTTGGCATAGGCACGCACCTTGCGGCCGGGATCGGCGAGGCCGGCAACGAAAATCTTGTTGCCGTCGATTTCGACAGCTTCGACGACGATCTTCGGCTCCACCGCGGGAGTAGCGGGCGCTGCCGGTGTGGCGGGTGCTGCCGGAGCCGGCGCGGCTTCAACAGCGGCCGGCGCGGCAGGAGCAGGCGCTGCTGGAACATCAGCCGCCGGGGCGGCTGGCGCCGGCGCTGCGGCAGCCGGCAATTCGGTGCCGGTGGCGGGTGGCTGAACGGCCGCCTGTTCGCCGACAGGCGGCGAGGCGTCAGATTTCGCCTGAGGGGCCGGAATAGTGAGCAGTTCGGACGGCTTGCCCGGCTCCTCGACCATTGCCAGCACCTGGCCGGTGGAATTCTGGGGGATCGAAACGACGGCGGTCTGCGCCGAGGCGGTCACGACATTGCCAGCCGTAGAGCGCAGCGTGATCGTATAGTCGCCGGGCTTCAGCGGATCGTCGAGAATAATGGCAAAGGCGCCGTCAGGGCCGGCGACCGTCGAGCCGAGCACAGCCGAACCGTTGAGAATCTCGACCTTGGCGTTGGGCGCCGAATTGCCGGCGACGACGATCGAGCCGTTGCTTTCGACGCGCACGATGTCGAAGGTCGGCACGATTGCACCTGCTGCGGCCGGCGCCGCGGGCGCTGCGGCATCGGTGGACGCGGCGGGCGCAGGCGGCAGCCGGCCCTCGGTCGCCGGAGCGGCCGGTTTCGAAGCCGGCGGCGTCAGCGCCGCGACCTCCGCAGGCCGGGTAGAATTGAGATACGGGTCGAGCGCGCCCGATACATAGGCGGTTCCCGCCGCGGCGACAGAGCCGCCAGCCGCGAACAAAAACGCCTTCAATGGATTAATTGCCATGTTTCCCTGCCCCTTAGCCACCTAATTTCGGTCTAGCCTGTTTTACCAAAGCCGACAAGAAAAAGCCCGCCCCAGGGCTTGACCATGCCAATAGTCCCTATCACCAATCATAACATGAACACGATTCGATCTGTCTGCGTCTATTGCGGCTCGTCCCCGGGCCGAGATGAAACCTATATCAAGGCCGGACACCTGCTTGGCCGCTCGATCGCCAAGTCCGGCCTGCGTCTGATTTATGGCGGCGGCACTAAAGGTATCATGGGTGCCGTCGCTGAAGGGGCATTAAAGGCCGGTGGCAAGGTAACCGGCATAATTCCGCGTTTTCTGATCAACAGGGAGGCGACCGAAACCGCGCTTAACCGGCTCGACGAGCTCGTCGTCACCGACAACATGCACGAGCGCAAGCACAGGATGTTCGAGAAATCCGACGCCTTTGTGGCGTTGCCCGGCGGCATCGGCACCGTCGAGGAGATCGTCGAGATCATGACTTGGGCGCAGCTCGGCCATCACCGCAAGCCGATCGTCTTCGGCAACGTCGGAGGGTTCTGGGATCCGATGCTGGCGTTGCTCGACCACATGGCAGCGGAGGGCTTCATCCACACGGCGCAACGGGTCAAGCCGCTGGTGGTCGAGGATCCGGAAGCAATCGTCGCCGCTATCATGGTGGCGGGATTCTCCGTCGATGCACCGACGGAGGGCGTGCAGTCGGTGATTGATAAGATGTAGAGTGAATGGTGAATGGTGAATGGTGAATGGTGAATGGTGAATGGTGAAGTAGAAGACTTTCCAAACCGGCGCCTGTCTATTCACTATTCACTCCTTCCCTACTGCCTTCCTCAAGTCTCCGATGACCGCACGCTTGTCCTGACGCCGCCAGGCGAGATGGATCGAGACGGTGCGTTCGAACCACGGCAGATCGCGAAACACGATCTGAAGCGGGGCGGCACTCCGCAGGCTGGCCTGCACCGTCGCCAGCCCAAGCCCGGCGCTGACCAAGCCCAACGACGTCAACGGATCGGTCGTCTCATAGGCTATGTCGGGCAGGAAACCGGCCTTCGCACAGGCGGCGAGAAATTGGCTACGGTTGGTGTCGTCAGGCTGGCGCACCACCGTGATCCAGGTACGGCCGTCCAGTTGCTGCGGCAGTATCTCCGCGATTTCTGCCAATGGATCGCCTTCCGGCATCGCCAGAACCAGCGGCTCGCGCATGATGAGCATGGCGACGATGTCGGGATCATCGGCAGAAGGAGGCGTGTTGACAAGGCCCAGATCGAGCGATCGTTCGCGCAGCGCTTCGATCTGGGCGGCGGAACGCTGACCCTTCAGTTGAAGATGAAATTCGGGCCGGTCGCGGCGAAACTGGCGCAGCATCCGAGCGACAAGCCCGGCATGGACCGCACCTTCCACATAACCGATGGCGAGACGGCCGACCGTACCGCTGGCGAGATTGCGGCCGAGTTCCTCGAGCCGTCTTGCATGGGCCAGCAGCGCACGCGCCTCGGCAAGAAAAGCGCGGCCCTCGGCATTGAGATGAACACGCTGCCTCGCCCTCTCGAACAGTGCGACGCCCAGCTGCTCCTCCAGCTGAATGATCTGACGGCTGAGCGGCGACTGCGAGATGTGCAGCAATTCGGCGGCACGCCCGACGTTGCCGGTTTCGGCCACCGTGATGAAATAGCGGAGCTGGCGCAGGTCGAACATTGTTGCTTCGATGCTCAAGTCCCGTGAGGTCTCAAATTTAGCCTAATCAGTCTTGGACTGTCTGGCCAGCAGAAGCGAATATTTCCGCCATTCCAACGGCCAACATCAGGAGATTCCGATGCAGTTCTTTGCCCTTCTTGCGCGCAACACCGAAAAGTTCACCGACGCCGATTTCGCGCCGCTGCTGCCTGGCGAGGCCGAGCAGCGCCGCACGCTCTATGCCGAAGGCGCCGTGCGTCAGGTGTGGAATCGGGGTGACATTCCCGGCAGCGGCATGATGTTCGAAGCCGGCAGCGATGCCGATGTGCGCCACCATCTTGCAACTTTACCGCTGGTCAAGGCTGGCATGATGGATATTGCCGCCGTCGTGCCGCTGCAGCCATATCCCGGCTTCGGGCCGAAGCGCTGAGCGATCGTGAAAGACGCGGCTGCCGGCATTAAGACCGGCCAGCCGCCTTTCTTCGTTACGCGGCTCGAGCTGATGCGGAAACGGTCTTGCGCGCCGAAGAAAACATCGACCAGGAGTACATCGCCAGTGCCGCCCAGATCAGCCCGAAGGCTATGGCCTGAACACTGCCGAAGGGTTCGCCGAAAATCAGCACCGCGATCAAAAAGACGATCGTCGGCGCGATATATTGCATGATGCCGATGGTGGAGAGGCGCAGCAGCCTGGCTCCGAACGCAAACAACAGCAGCGGCACGGCGGTGACCGGACCGCAGCCGATCAGCAAGGCGGTGTCGTTCAGCGAGCTGGAGACGAAATGATCCTGTCCTGTGGCGATCAGGAAGATGATGTAGCCGAGTGCCGGCACCGACAGCAGCAGCACTTCAAGCAGGAAGCCCTGGCTCGGGCCGATTGGCAGCGTCTTGCGGAAGAAGCCATAGGCGGCAAAGGAAAAGGCTAGCACCAGCGACACCCAGGGCAGTTTGCCGGCGTCGATGGTCAGCACCGCGACCGCGATTGCCGCCAGCACCACCGCCGCGATCTGCAGGCGGTCGAGCCGCTCGCCGAGGAGCAGCGCGCCGACAACGACGCTGACCAGCGGGTTGATGTAATAGCCGAGCGCGGTCTCGATGGTGCGGTCGACCGCGATCGCCCAGACATAGATGCCCCAGTTGACCGAGATCAGCGCCGCCGTCAGCACCGCCATCGAAATGATGCGCGGCGAACGAACTGCCGCTTTGAAATCGGCAGTGCGGCCGGCCCAGACCAGGACAGCGGCCGCGATCGGCACCGACCAGACGATGCGGTGGGCGATGACTTCGGCCAGCGGCAGATGCGCGACAGCCTTCATGTAGAAGGGCAGCAGCCCCCAAAGCAGGTAGGCGCCGAGCGCCAGCAGGAAGCCGCGACGAGCTTTGGTGTCGGCCTCGATGTGAAGTGCTTGGGTAGTCATGGCCCAAGGCTATGCGCCAGCGGCTTGCCCAAAACCATCGCAAATTGCTGATGGATCAATGGAGTCTTGCTGATGGTTCAACGCTACTCCGCCGCCGCCAATCCCGCCATGTCGCGGTTCTTCATCAGCTTGTAGACGATCGAATCCATCAACGCCTGGAAGGAAGCGTCGATGATGTTTTCGGAGACACCGACCGTCCACCAGCGCGCACCGGTGCCGTCATGCGATTCGATCAGCACGCGGGTGATCGCCTCGGTGCCGCCATTGAGGATACGCACCTTGAAGTCGGCCAGCTCGAGATCGGCGATCTCGCTCTGGAATTTGCCGAGATCCTTGCGCAGCGCAATGTCGAGCGCGTTGACCGGGCCATGGCCTTCGGCGACCGACATCTTCTCCTCGCCCTCGACCAGCACTTTCACGATCGCCTCCGAGACCGTCTTCAGCTGGCCGTTGGCATCGAAGCGGCGCTCGACCATGCAGCGGAACGAAGTGACGCGGAAGAATTCCGGCAGGCCATGCAGCATCTTGCGCGCCAGAAGCTCGAAGCTGGCGTCGGCGCCTTCGTAAGCGTAGCCCTCCGCCTCACGTTCCTTGACTACAGCGATCAGCGCGTCGAGGCGATGGTCATCCCGGGGCATGTCGATGCCGCGCCGCTTCAGCTCGGCGAGGAAATTGGCCTTGCCACCTTGGTCCGAAACCATGACGCGGCGGCGGTTGCCGACAGTCTCTGGCGGCACATGCTCGTAGGTCGCCGGCTCCTTGGCCAGCGCCGAGGCATGGATGCCGGCCTTGGTGGCGAAAGCGGAGGCGCCGACATAGGGCGCTTGCGCTTCCGGCGCGCGGTTCAGCAACTCGTCGAAGGCGCGGGACAGGCGCGATATACCGGTCAACGCCTCTGCCGAAATGCCTGTAGCAAAGCGGCCCGAAAAGGCCGGCTTCAACGCCAATGTCGGCACGATCGAGATCAGGTTGGCGTTGCCGCAGCGCTCGCCGATGCCATTCAGCGTGCCCTGGATCTGGCGCACGCCGGCCTCCACGGCGGCAAGCGAATTCGCCACCGCCTGGCCGGTGTCGTCATGGGCGTGGATGCCGAGATGGTCGCCCGGTATGCCGGCCGCGATCACCTTTTCGACGATGGCGCGCACCTCGGAGGGCTGCGTGCCGCCATTGGTGTCGCACAGCACCACCCAGCGCGCGCCGGCATCGTAGGCCGTCCTGGCGCAGGCCAGCGCATAATCTGGATTGGCCTTGAAGCCGTCGAAGAAATGCTCGCAGTCGACCATCGCCTCCTTGCCGGCAGTGAGCGCCGCCTCGACCGAGGCCTTGATCGCCCCGAGGTTCTCCTCATTGGTGCAGCCGAGCGCGACGCGGACATGGTAGTCCCAACTCTTGGCGACGAAACAGATGGCGTCCGACTTCGACTGGACCAGCGCGGCAAGCCCAGGATCGTTCGAGATCGACACTCCTGCCCGTTTGGTCATGCCAAAGGCAACGAACTTGGCATCGGCCGTGCGACGCTCGGCAAAGAAGGCGGTGTCGGTTGGATTGGCGCCGGGGTAGCCGCCCTCGACGTAGTCGATGCCGAACTCGTCGAGCAGCTTGGCGATGGCGATCTTGTCCTCGACGGAAAAGTCGATACCCGGCGTCTGCTGACCATCGCGCAGCGTGGTGTCGAACAGATAAAGGCGCTCGCGAGCCATGGTCATTTCCCGGCAAACATGTCCGTTGCGCGGATCAGCCTGTCGAGGATGCCCGGCTCCGAATAGGCGTGGCCGGCGCCTTCGATCAGATGGAAATCCGCTTTCGGCCACGCCTTGTGCAGCGCCCAGGCGCAGCGCGCCGGGCACGGCATGTCGTAGCGGCCGTGAACGATGGTACCCGGGATATCCTTAAGCTTCCATGCATCGCGCAGCAGCTGTCCCTCTTCCAGCCAGCCGGCATGGACGAAATAGTGGTTCTCGATGCGGGCGAAAGCCAGGGCATAATCATCCTGGCCGAAGGGACCGCTGGTTTCCGGTTCCGGCAGCAGCGTGATCGTCTCGCCCTCCCACAGGCTCCAGGCGCGGGCGGCCTCGACCTGCGCCACAGGATCGCTGCCGACCAGCCGTTTGCGGTAGGCGGCCATCATGTCGCCGCGCTCGGCCTCCGGGATCGGCGCCAGAAACCGCTCCCACTTGTCGGGGAACATCTCCGACACGCCGAACTGGTAGTACCATTCGAGTTCGGCGCGGGTCAGCGTGTAGATGCCGCGCACGACCAGTTCGCTGACCCGCTCGGGGTGGGTCTCGGCATAGGCCAGCGCCAGCGTCGAACCCCACGAACCGCCGAACACCAGCCATTTGTCGAAGCCGCACATTTTTCGCAGGCGCTCGATGTCGGCGACCAGGTGCCAGGTGGTGTTGCATTCAAGCGACGCATTGGGCGTCGATTTTCCGCAGCCGCGCTGGTCGAACAGGATGACATCGTACAGCTTCGGATCGAACAGCCGCCGGTGCTTTGGCGAAATGGTGCCGCCCGGCCCGCCATGCAGGAAGACAGCCGGCTTGGCCCCTCTGGTGCCGGAGCGCTCCCAATAGACCTGATGGCCATCGCCAACGTCGAGCATGCCGGACTCGAAAGCCTCGATCTCGGGATAGAGGGTACGGAATTCGCTGCTCATAATTTCAGGCCCTGCTGCGGCCAGTTGGCCGTCTCGTGATCGGGATGCTGGAAGGAGATGATGGATTCCTGTCGCGCGTAGAAATCCGGGTCGTCATGGATCGGCGCGTCGAAGATCGTCTCGACCCAAGGCAGCCTGGCGGCGTAGTTAACCTGGATCTGCGGCGCCAGATCGGAACGGTCGTCGAAGGCGCCGATGGCGATCTCCAGCGCGCCGGGCTGGCGGTAGGTCAGCGGTGTGCCGCAGCGGGCGCAGAAGCCACGATCGATGTTGACCGACGACTGAAAGTAACTCGGCTCCTCGCGCACCCATTCGACGCCGTCGCTCGGCACTGTCACCAGCGCGCCGAAAAACGACCCGAACTGTTTCTGGCACATGCGGCAATGACAAATGGACGGGCGGCCGAGCGCCCCGTGGATGCGAAAGCGCACGGCGCCGCACTGGCAGCCGCCGGTACGAACGGTTTCGGTCATGATTTTTCCTCTGGCGGCCATTGTTCGGTGTCGTGGTCGGGATGTTGGTAGGAGACGAGATCGGCGAGATAGGAGGCCGACGAGACGTCGGCCATCGTTTCCTCACCTGGCAATTCGTGGACGTGATCCACGTACGGGAGCTTGGCTTCGACACCCCATTGGATGGTCGGCGCGATCTCCTCGGGGTGGTCGAACGTGGCGATGGCGAGGCCCACCCCGTCGGGCGCTTCGAAGGTCAGCGGCGTGCCGCATTCGGCGCAGAAACCGCGCAAAGCCGCGTTGGACGAGCGGAAGCGTTTGGGCTCACCGCGCGTCCAGTCCAGCCTTGCGCCGCGCACCGAGACCAGCGGCAGGTAGAAATTGCCGCTCGCCTTCTGGCACATGCGGCAATGGCAGACGGAAGCATCGCCGAGCGCTCCTTCGACGCGGAAGCGCACCGCGCCGCACTGGCAGCCGCCTGTATAGACCGGTCTGTTGTCGAGGCTCATCGCGAACTACTCCGGGGCATGGCAAACCGCCTCGACATTGTTGCCGTCGGGATCGAATACAAAAGCGCCATAATAGTTCGGATGGTAGTGCGCGCGCAGGCCCGGCCCGCCATTGTCCTTGCCGCCGGCGGCAATCGCCGCGGCGTGAAAGGCATCGACCTCGGCGCGGCTGCGAGCGGTGAAGGCGACATGCTGATGATCCTTCGGCTTGTCCTTGCCGGCATGCAGCCAAAACACCGGCCGGTCGCGGCCGTAGCCGCCGACCTTGGCGCCGCCGGTATATTCCTGCGGCACCATGTAGAGCAGCGAGGCGCCGAGCGGCGCCATCGCCCTGTCGTAAAAAGCCTTCGACGCGTCGAAATCCGAAACGGTGATGCCGAGATGATCGATCATCTTTTTACCTCCCAGGTGGTGATGCGTTCGCCGGTGACGGGGTCCTTGCCGTCCTTCAACTGGATGCCTTGCGTCAGCAACTCGTCGCGGATGCGGTCGGCCTCGGCCCAGTTCTTGGCGGCGATCAGCGCGAGGCGTTTGGCGATCGCCTTGGCAATGGCGTCTTCATCCACCTTGGCTGTTGCGATGTCGAAGCCGAGGAACAGAAGCGATGCCTTCAGTGAAGCGGCAGCATCGTTGTCTTCGGCGGCTGCGTTGCCGCTACCTGCGTTGAAATCAACAGCATCACCAGCCAACTGCGTCAGCAACTGGAATGCGGCGTAGGTGGCAAGGTCGTCCGACAGCGCTTCGATCACATCCGCCGGCACCGGCTTTGCCGTCGGCGGCGCCAGATCGGCCGCCCGCTTCCATTTGCGCAGCGTATTCTCCGCCTCTTCCAGCTTGCGCACGGAAAAGTCGATCGGCTCGCGATAGTGCGTCATCAGCATCGCCAGCCTGAGCACCTCGCCCGGCCATTTGCGGCCGCCAAAGGTATCCGTCTCCAGCAATTCGGTGATCGAATAGAAATTGCCCAGGCTCTTGGACATCTTCTGGCCCTCGACCTGCAGGAAACCGTTGTGCATCCAAATCTTGGCCATCGTTTCGGTGCCGTGGGCGCAACGCGATTGCGCGATCTCGTTCTCGTGGTGCGGAAAGATCAGGTCGAGACCACCGCCATGGATATCGAACACCTCGCCGAGATAGGCGGCCGACATCGCCGAGCACTCGATGTGCCAGCCCGGCCGACCCCTGCCCCACGGGCTGTCCCAGCCCGGCTCCTCGGGCGAAGACAATTTCCACAGCACGAAATCCTGCGGGTTCTTCTTGTGCTCATCGACGGCGACGCGGGCGCCGGCCTGCTGCTCATCGAGATTGCGCTTCGACAACTGCCCATAATCCGGCATGGAAGCGGTGTCGAACAAGACTTCTCCAGCCGCGACATAGGCATGGCCGCGTTCGATCAAGCGTTGAATCAAGAAGATCATGTCGACCTTGCCGTCGGGCCTGGGCTCGACGAACTCGGTGGCGCGCGGCTCGACCGTCGGTTCCAGGCAACCGAGCGCCGCAACGTCCTTGTGGAACTGACCGGCGGTCTTTTCGGTGACCCGCCTGATCGCTTCGTTCAGCGACAGCTTGCCAGAGGCAATCTCGCCGCCGAAATCGCGCAGTGCGCGGGCGTTGATCTTGTCGTCGACGTCCGTAATGTTGCGCACGTAAGTGACGTGCGCTTGCCCGTAGAGATGGCGCAGCAAACGGAACAGCACGTCGAAGACGATCACCGGCCGCGCATTGCCGATATGGGCGAAGTCGTAGACCGTCGGGCCGCAGACATACATGCGCACGTTGCGCGGATCGATCGGGAAGAAATCGTCCTTGCTCCGCGTTAGCGTATTGTAGAGGCGCAGGCTCTTCGATGCGTCAGACATACGTGCGTTCCCGGTGCGTTACTTTGGCATGATCTTTTGGGATCGTGCTCTGGATGGAGTCGGTTACGCCGAGGCGCAAATCGGGGTCCAGCCTGCTGGCCGGGGCGTTTGTCCAATCTGGGAGGAGATGAGGCGAAAACGTCCAGGACCAGCGCGAGGCTAGCCGATAATGCAAATGCCACAAATGGCGAAAGACGTTTTCATGGCCGGCTTTATCGCCTTGCCCGGTGTTGCCGTCAAGTCGCTACCTTCGCCAAAAATATCGTTGGCTCACAGGAATTGAGCCACTGAAACATTTTATTAAACAGGTCGGCACTGTGATGAAACATTCGCCGGCTAGATCAGCAAGCGTCACGATTTGGTCGGATTCGGCCAGCAAACGCAGACACGAAGACGTTACCAGGGAAGAGAACAATGCCTAAGCAAGAATCCAACCGCGCCAAGCAACCGGCGCTCGCCAGCCACTACCGGGCGATCGGCCCGGCAGCAATCGTCGCAGCTCTTCTGCACACCGCGAAGAAGAAGAAGCCGGCGCAGAAGATCGTTTCGCCGCGCGCTGCCTGAGAATGCCGTCGGGAAGGTTGAGGCGCTCACGGCGCACCCAGCAATAGTAGCTTTTGCTAAAATAAATTCATCTGACTGTCGTTCGCGCCGGACTTCTGGCGCCTGACCTTCTTAGGCTCAGGCTCGACGACGCCCTTCTCCTGAATCTCCGGCCCGGTATTGGCGACCTTGTTGACGAGGTCGGAAACCGGGATCGCTTCGAAGAAATCGGGCTGGGCGGGTCTCAGCAGATGGGCCACATCGCGCGGCTCGAGCGTGCTGCAATCCAGCCAGCGCGCGAAATCTTCGGGATGGATCACCACCGGGATGCGGTCGTGGATATGGGCAGTATCGGCATTGGCGTGGGCGGTCAGAATGGCGCCGGTGTCCATTTCCGAGCCGCCCGGCTCGGCATAGGTCTCAATCAGCCCGGCGAAGGCGACAAGCCCGCCACGCCTTGGCCGCACCCAATAGGGCTGCCCTCTTCTGCCACCGGTTTGGTGCCATTCGTAGAATCCCGAAGCCGGTACCAGGGCGCGGCGATGGCGCATGGCAGCGCGAAACGACGCCTTTTCCGAAGCCCCCTCAGAACGCGCGTTGAACAGCAGCGGGAAGTTACGCGTATCCTTGACCCAGGCCGGGATCAGGCCCCAGCGCACCAGCATCGAGCGGCGGTCGGGCAGGTTCGAGCCCGGCGCCTGCGGCAATCCGGCGAGCGCCATCAGCACCGGCTGCGTCGGCGCGATGTTGTAGCGGGCCGGAAACTCCTCAAGTTCCGCCAGGCTGAGAAAGGCGGCGGTCTGGTCCGGAGTGGCGGTCAAGGCAAAGCGTCCGCACATGAATTCAGCTCTCGAATTGGTGGCATGTGAAAGTGGCCATGGAACCCGCCTTTCGCAACCGCTAAAGCTGTTCGCCGACGGCCGGTCCACAACGGGCTATGCCAATCGAGCGATCCGAAGCCCATGGAAGCACGCAAGATCATTCCGGCAGTCTCGGTCTGCGTCGTGCGCGAGAACACGGTGCTGCTGGTCAAGCGGGCCAGGCCGCCCTCGCAAGGCCTCCATGCCTTTCCCGGCGGCAAGGTCGAAGCCGGCGAGACGCTGGAACAGGCAGCACGGCGCGAATTGCTGGAAGAGACCGGATTGCAGGCGCGCAGCTATCGGCCGCTGCGGGAAATCCACATCGACGGCAGCGGCGACGGGCATCCGGTCGACTACTGGCTGACGGTGTTTGGGGCCGATTATGCTGGCGGCGAGGCGGTGGCCAGCGACGACGCCGAGACCGCGGCTTTCTATACGCTGGCCGAAATGACAGCGATGCCGCTCGCCGATGCGGTGTTTGAAATTGCGGACGATCTACTCGGTCCCAACAAAGACGGCGGGACCTGAGCCAGAGAATCGCCTTGCAGGCGACAAATTGTTTCAGCACAAGGACTCATGAGCCGCACGTCTTCGTTTCTCGCCGCATGCCTCGCCGTCAGTGTGGTTGTCGGTGCGCGCCCGGCGATTGCCGCCGAAGCACCGTTCGAGCCCGGGCTGATGCGGCTGGCGGAAGTGCTCGGCTCGCTGCATTTCCTGCGTAATCTGTGTGGCGAGAAGGGCGATCGGTGGCGAGCCGAGATGGAAAAACTGATCGCATCGGAAAATCCGAACCCGGAGCGGCGCGCCCGCTTCATCGCCAGCTTCAACCGCGGCTACCGGTCGTTCGGCGGTACTTATACGCAATGCACCGCCTCGGCGACGGAAGCCATCAGCCGCTACATGAAGGAAGGCGAGACGCTGTCTCGCGACATCGCTTCGCGCTACGGAAACTGACGACGGCAGCTGCCGTTCCGGCAAACCGGCATCAACCGCCGGCGCTGTGGGCGGCGGACGCGTTCGACACTTCTCCGCTTGCCTCGGGTGAGGTCTTGGTGCAAACCTGATGTTGCACTTTTGCAACTATGTTAACGAAACGTTAGCGCGCGAATGTGAAATTAACTCAAACTGAAGGTTTCCGTCCCCTTGGCCGGCCTAATCGGCTAAGTTTGAATCGGATCGGACGCAGGTTTGCTGGACGCGACGGAATTTGTAGAAGACGACCAAAAAAATGTCGTATTTACAAATACTTACTGCGCCTGCGTGTAAAAGGGACAACTCAAGCTTGATCCCTGTCCAACGGATCACCGCTTGAAAGGGTGGAAATCGCAATGGAACATGGCGTCAACGACATCGACGCGCTGGTCAGGGAAGAAAAGCGCCTGACCGCCGTGGAAAGCCACAGCGAAGCCTGGGCAGAAGGATTGTCGGCCGGGATCGAGCCGGAAATCATCGCCGAGGCAGCCCTCGAAACGGCATTCGGCGAAATGCTGCGCACCAATGGCGAGACCTCGGCGCTTGCCCTGCTCGATCGCATGCGTGAAAAGGTGATTGCCGGGGCCTTCGAGCCCGAAAGACTGCGGCACTGACCCCGGTTCTTTGACGACGGCGCGCCGCCGGACATCATGTCCGGGCACATGGATGGGCTGGAACCAGGGAGTAGCAGGCGGTGAATTTTTCGATATCAGGCAAGCCGCGCGGCCTGGTCCTCAGCATTTGGCTTACTGTTTCCTGCGCCACGATTCCCCTTGCACTGTTTCTTGCGAGCAGTCCCGCTCACGCCCTCAGCGAGATCAAGCGCGAAGACCTGCCTTCGCCGGTCACGCCGCCGCCCGACGGTGACATGTCGCCGCCTGGAAGTACCGTGCCGATGCCCGGCCCGCTCGGCACGACGCCACCACCGGCCAGCCAGCCGACGCCATCCGACGAGCCGGAACAAACCGAACCGAAAGGGCCGGCCAATGATGGCGGCGTGGCCAATCCGCATGTCGATCCCGACGCGCCTGTGCCCGAAGTCGTCTACGACCTCGCCAAGTTGCCGGAACCGGTCAGGCGCATGCACGATCTGATCGTCGAGGCGTGCAAAAGCGGCGACATCGAAAAGCTTCGGCCGCTGATCGGCACGGGAGACATGATGACCCAATTGTCGCTGGGCGACATGGAGGGCGACCCGATCGCCTTCCTGAAAGGCCTTTCCGGCGACACGGAAGGCCAGGAGATCCTCGCCATCCTGGAAGAGGTGCTCAATGCCGGTTTTGTCCATGTCGATGCCGGCACGCCGCAGGATCTCTATGTCTGGCCCTATTTCTTCGCCCTGCCACTGGACAAGCTCGATGCCAGGCAGCGGGTCGAGCTGTTCAAGATCGTCACCGCCAGCGACTATGACGACATGAAGCAGTTCGGTGCCTACATTTTCTACCGCGTCGGCATCACGCCGACCGGACAATGGACGTTCTTCGTCGCCGGCGATTGAGTGGCTAAGCATGGTCTCTTGGAGACAGGAGCTTAGCCCGCCAACGCCTCGGAAAACTCCACCGCCCTACCCTGGCCCGGCGCGACGATCTCGCCTTCCCACATCACGCGCCGGCCGCGAACGATGGTGCCGACCGGCCAGCCGGTCACCTGCCTGCCGTCATAAGGCGTCCAGCCGACCTTGGAGCCTTGCTGGGCGTTGGCGATGGTCTCGCGGCGCTTCAGATCGACGATGGTCAGATCGGCATCGTAGCCGGCGGCAATACGGCCTTTCCTGGCGATGCCAAAAATACGCTGCGGGCCGTGGCTGGTCAGGTCGACAAAGCGCTGCAACGTCAGCCGGCCGGCGTTGACATGATCCAACATGATCGGCACCAAAGTCTGCACCCCGGTCATGCCGGACGGCGACGCCGGATAAGGCTTTGCCTTCTCGGCCAGCGTGTGCGGCGCATGGTCGGAGCCGAGCACATCAACGATGCCTTGCGCAACGCCGTACCAGACCCCGTCGCGATGGCGCGTGGCGCGCACCGGCGGGTTCATCTGGATCAGGGTGCCCAACTGCGCATAATCATCGGCGCTCAGCGTCAGATGATGCGGCGTCGCCTCGCAGGTCGCGACATCCTTGTGCTGTTCGAGGAAGCCTATCTCCTCGGCGGTCGAGATGTGCAGCACATGGATCCGGGCGCGGACCTGGCGCGCGATTCGCACGAGGCGCTCGGTGCAGCGCAACGCAGCGATCTCGTCGCGCCACACCGGATGTGAGGACGGATCGCCCGCGATGCGCTCGCCAAGCCGCTCGCGCAGCCGGAACTCGTCCTCGGAGTGAAAGGCGGCGCGGCGGCGTGTGTTCCTCAGGATCGAGGCAACGCCTTCGTCGTCCTCGACCAGCAGGTCGCCGGTGGACGAGCCCATGAAAACTTTTATGCCGGCCGCACCAGGCAGCCGCTCGAGATCGCCAGCGTCTTTTGCATTGTCGCGGGTCCCGCCGACCCAGAAGGCAAAGTCGCAATGCATGCGGCCGGTGGCACGCCGCACCTTGTCGGCAAGGGTTGCCTCACTGGTGGTCAGCGGATTGGTGTTCGGCATCTCGAAGACGGCGGTGACGCCGCCGAGCACCGCTGCCCGCGAGCCCGTCTCCAGATCTTCCTTGTGCTCCAGGCCCGGCTCGCGGAAATGCACCTGGCTGTCGACAACGCCCGGCAGGATGTGCAGCCCACGGCAGTCGATCGTCTCACCGGCCGACGCCTGGCGGAGGTCGCCGATGGCAGCGATGCGCCCACCATTGATGCCGATGTCGCGAAAACCCTGGCCGTCGTGATTGACCACGGTGCCGCCTGTCAGGATGAGATCGTAGATGGGGGCCATACGGATCCGGTCTCTTGCGGGGGAAGTGCCAGCGGCTTACGTAATGGCCGATAGTTTTGCAAGATCAGGCTCGTTTTCCCACCATGCCCTTTGCCTCGCTCAGAGATCGCGCACTCGTTTCCGTGTCCGGGCCGGATGCCGAGCACTTTTTACAGAACATCCTGACCACCGACCTCGACGTGCTCGGCAGCAGCGAAGCAAAGCCCGGTGCGCTGCTAACGCCGCAAGGCAAGATCCTTTTCGACTTCCTGATCTCGCGCGCCGGCGAAAATGCTTTCCGACTTGAATGCCGTACCGAGACCGCCGATGATTTCATGCGCCGGCTGACGCTCTACAAAATGCGCGCCAAAGTCGAAATTGCCAAGCTGGATCAGCCGGTTGTGGCCGTCGCATGGGGAAGCGATTCAGCCACTTCGCAATTTGAATCAGCACCGTTTGCTGATGCGCGGTTTGTCGATACTGCCGTCAAGCGCTTCTACGATGACACCGCAGATGGCGGCGACCTTGCCGCATGGCAAGCCTTTCGCATCGCCCACGGCATTGCCGAAAGCGGTGCGGACTACCAACTCGGCGACGCTTTTCCGCATGACGTGTTGCTCGACGAGATCGGCGGTGTCGGCTTCAAGAAAGGCTGCTACGTCGGCCAGGAGGTCGTCTCGCGCATGCAGCATCGCGGCACTGCCAGGCGTCGGGTGTTGATCGTCTCGGCCGAACGCACCCTGCCCACTTCGCGCGCAGAGTTGACCGTGGAGGGGCGACCGGTCGGCACGCTTGGCTCGACCGCGGCCAGGACAGGCCTTGCCATTGCCCGCATCGACCGGGTCAAGGCAGCGCTCGACGCCGGCCTGCCGATCCTGGCGGAGGACGTCGCCGTGTCGCTCGCTATCCCGTCCTGGGCGAAATTCAGCTTTCCACAGGAAGCCATCGGCGCGGAGGACGCCTGATGGCTGCCGATCGCGCCGGGGCGCCGCCGCGCGCCTGGCAGCGCATGCTGTCCGGCCGACGGCTCGATCTGCTCGATCCCTCGCCGCTCGACATCGAGATCTCCGATATTGCCCATGGCCTTGCCCGCGTCGCACGCTGGAACGGCCAGACCAGAGGCGAGCACGCCTTTTCGGTCGCCCAGCATTCGCTGCTGGTCGAAACGCTTGTCGGCGAGCTGATGCCGGATGCCGACGCCGACGCGCGGTTGGCGGCGCTGCTGCACGACGCGCCGGAATATGTCATCGGCGACATGATCTCGCCGTTCAAATCCGTGATGGGCGGCAGCTACAGGGATTGCGAGATCAGGCTGCAGCGCGCCATCCATCTGCGCTTTTCACTGCCGGCCGAACTCGACGCGGGACTGCGCAAGGAGATCAAGCGAGCGGATCAGATCGCCGCTTATTTCGAAGCAACGCTGCTTGCGGGTTTTTCGACGGCAGAGGCGACGCAGTTCTTCGGCAGGCCGCGCGGCTTCAATGCCGAGCGCTTCGACGTCACGCCGCGCTCGGTGACTTGGGCGCAGAATGCCTTTCTCAAACGCTTTGCGGCGATCGAAAAGTCGCGACGCCAGACTGCCGTTCCAGCCGGCTGAAAACGGTAAATTAACCGGCAGGGACAACAGTGCCATGGTTAACCATGGTCCATAGGCTTGCCTCATGCCCGTTGCCGGTATCAAGGCTGGTTCGTCCGTCCGCCGACGGAGGGCCAAAGGCGTTGGTCAGCCGCAACCTATTGAAGACGAGCTGCGCGAACAGAACGAGCGTTTTTCGGCAGCGGTCGAGAACATGTCGCATGGCCTGTGCATGTTCGATGCCGATGAACGGATGATCATCTGCAACAGGAACTACATCAGCATCTTTCGCCTCGACGCCGAAGTGGTGCGGCCCGGCATCCGGTTTTTCGACATCCTCCAGCACAGCGTGGATATCGGCATCGCCTCGCAAAGCGCTGAGCAACTCTATGCCATCCGCAAGCCCTATATCGACCAGGCAAAACCTTCCACCTATGAGGAAACGCTTGCAGACGGGCGTATCGTCAACATTTCGCACCGGCCGCTGGCGTCAGGCGGTTGGGTATCGATCTACGAGGACATCACCGAGCAACGGCGCGCCGAGCAGGAGTTGAAGGAGCAGCACCGCCGTTTCGACGCGGCACTTGCCAACATGTCGCAAGGCCTTTTGATGTACGATGCGGATGGCAAGCTGATCGTCCGCAACGAACGTTTCCTGGAACTTTATCATGTCAGGCCGGCCGACTTCCCGCTTGGCATGAGTCACCATGATGCGTTCAAGCGGCTGCTGGAACTGGGCATTTATACAAAGCTCGACCCCGACAGCGAAATCTCGCAAATCGAAGCCTGCCTGCGGGCGGGGAAAACACACGTAACGCATCGCCATCTCGCTGACGGCAGGACGCTGCTGGTTGCGCGCCGGCCGATGAGCGGCGGCGGCTGGGTCGCGACGTTCGACGACGTCACCGAGCGCAGGCGTGTGGAAGAGCGCATGACCCATCTTGCGCACCACGACACACTGACGAACCTGCCCAATCGCTCGATGCTTCGCGAACGGCTCGACCAAGCCCTGAGTGAGACGAGAGACGGATCGCTGGCGATATTCTCGCTCGACCTCGATCACTTCAAGGCGGTCAACGACACTTGGGGCCATCCTTCCGGCGACTGGCTGCTGAAATGCGTGGCCGAACGGCTGCAACGGTGCCTGCGCAATGAAACGGACGTTGTCTCCCGCTTCGGCGGCGACGAATTCGTCATCATCCAGTTCAATCTCAAAAGCCCGGGCGACGCGGAAAAGCTGGCCAAACGCATCGTCGAGATCATCGGAAAGCCGTTTCGCGACAAAAGACACGACATGCGTGTCGGCATCAGTCTCGGCATCGCGCTGTTTCCGAATGACGGCAAGGACGCCGACACTTTGCTGAAAAATGCCGATATGGCGCTCTATCGGGCAAAGAGCGAAGGGCGCAACCTGTACCGCTTCTTCGAACCAGCCATGGACGCGATGGTGCGGGCACGCCGGGCGCTCGAAATCGATCTCAGGGCAGCGCTGTCGCGCCGGGAATTCGAGCTGGATTTCCAGCCGATCATGAACATCGCCTCCGGCGAAATCGTCGGTGCCGAAGCCTTGATGCGCTGGCGTTCGCCGGTGCGCGGCCTGGTACGGCCGGACGACTTCATTCCGGCCGCCGAGGAGACCGGGCTGATCGTGCCGCTTGGAGAATGGGCGCTGCGAAAAGCCTGCACGACCGCGGCAGGCTGGGCGGCTTGGCGGATCGCAGTCAATGTCTCCGCTGTGCAGATCAAAAGCGGTACCTTTGCCCGCAGCGTTATCTCGGCACTGGCGTTCTCGGGCGTGCCGGCCAACCGGCTTGAACTGGAAATCACCGAAACCGTGCTGATGGACGAGAGCGATCTGGTGCTCAAGACACTCAGGCAGCTACGCGATCTGGGCGTCCGCATCGCGCTGGACGATTTCGGCACCGGCTATTCGTCGCTGGGCTACCTCAGGCGCTTTCCCGTCGACAAGATCAAGATCGATCGCTCTTTCACCCGTGACATCGACAGTCGCGATACCGCGGCGATCGTGCGCACCATCATCGGGCTTGGCGCACAGCTGGGCATCACCGTCACCGCCGAAGGTGTCGAGACCGAAGCGCAGCTTGAATTCCTGCAAAAGGAGGGTTGTGTCGAGGCCCAGGGCTATTTGATCGGGGTGCCGTCAAAGGCGTCGGACATTAATCGGCTGCTGAAGTCGAGCGCGACGATCCGGCAGTCCGGCTAAGTGCGACAGTCTCGCGGAAGCGCGGGCAACCGCCTTAGATCTCCTTGAGATGACGCTCGATCCGCGTGTTAATTCCTTGATAGGAGAAGGCGGCATTCAGGTGTGGCGAACCAGGAGGTTCCCAACGGGTCAGAGATGTCCGCTCAATGCCTCCACCATATCCTTGTTCGTCGCCACGGGAACAATCTCGAATTCGACCAGATCCGCCCATTCGATGACCCACCGCTGCAGGAGCGTGACGTCATCGGCCTCCACCAGCAGGAAGCAGCGGCTCATATCCGCTGCGATCCAGCTGTGGTGCACGAGAAGCGCGTCCGGCTTCAGGCGGCCCTGGTCGCGAAACGGCGGTAGATCTCCTTGCGGTCGCAGCCGCGAAAATCCTCGGTTACGAAGAACAGCATCTTTTTCCCCTCAGTTCGGATATTATCGCCCCGGCCGGTCCAGCCGCTCCAGGAACCACTGCGTCAGCCGCACCCAGACCTCGTCTTTTTCGCCGGAGTCTTCCCAGCCGTGGTCGAGGTTGGGGTTGTCGTTGACCTCGATGACGAAGACGCCGTCCCTGGTTTCCTTGAGGTCGACGCCGTAGAGGCCGTCGCCAATGCAGCGCGCCGCGCTCACCGCCGTCTCGACGACATGGGCCGGTGCTTCCTTCAGGGTGAAGGTCTTGATGCCGCCCTGGTCGGGCTTGCCGTTGGCCTTATGATTGACGATCTGCCAATGTTTCTTGGCCATCAGATAATGAACGGCAAACAAGGGCTGGCCGCCGAGGACACCGACACGCCAGTCATATTCCGTCGGAATGAATTTTTGCGCGATCAGGAGGTCGGAATCCTCCAGCCATTCGGTTGCGAGCGTCTTCAACTCTTCAAAGGTGCCGCATTTCTTGACGCCGCGCGAAAACGAGGAGTCCGGGATCTTCAGCACCAGCGGGAAGCCCAGCGTCTGTGCCGCAACGTCCAGGTCCGAGGTGCCGGCAATCATCACCGTCGGCGGCACCGGTACCTTGTTGTAGGTCATCAGCTCGTTGAGATAGACCTTGTTGGTGCAGCGGATCATCGACAGCGGATCGTCGATGACCGGCATGCCTTCCTGCTGGGCGCGGCGGGCAAAGCGGTAGGTGTGGTTGGAGATCGAAGTGGTCTCGCGGATGAACAGCGCGTCGTAGTTGGCGAGCTTGGCCAGATCCCGCTTGGTGATCGGCTCGATTTCGACGCCCATCTTTTCAGCGATCTTGGCCCAGTGGCGCAGCGACGAAATCTCCGACGGCGGCAGTTCCTCATGCGGATCGACCAGCGTTGCGAAAGTGTAGCGCGCCGGCGTGCGGCCCTTGGTGTCGCGCCACTCGCGATTGGTGTAGGTCTCCAGGCACTGGAGAAAGTGCGTTTCCTCGTCCTCGGTCATCCTGGCCAGGGGATGGAACCCGATCTTGCGGATCGAGGCCCATTCGGCGCTGTCCCTGATGTGGAGCTCGAGCGCCGGGGCACGGAACCAGTCGAACAGAAGTTTTGCGAAGCGGTCCCATATCCTGGATGGTCCGATGCCGAAGAAGATGCAGACCTTCTGCGGAAAAGCGCCACCCAGGTCCTTGCGGCACTTGTTGAGTGCGAGTTCGAGTTCCGGCAACGCGTGCTCATAGAGCTTGCGTTCTGACAGGTCGATCATCGTTTCGACCGTCGGGATGACCTTATGGCCGCGCGAACCGGCAAGCAGCGACGCGTAATAGCCGCGGCTCTGGTAGCCATAATTGTTCGACAGGTTGATGACCTTCGGCCGCTGACCGCGAAACAGTGCCGGATGGGCAAGGTAGTCGCGATTGGTGATGATCTTGTGCGGCGTCGCCACCTGGTCGAGATCGTTCTGCCGGCCGGTAAGGATGACCCAGGTCATTGGCTGTCGCGCTTTCCGAGAGTGATGGCGGCGCGCAATCCGTCGCGGCCGAATTGCGCCATGTTCATGAAGATGCCGTAAGGCACGGGAATGTTGGCAGCATCGAGGATCGTCTCCTGCCGCTCGTCCTCGACCCAAGGGTCGTGGATCAGGATATGATCGCCGTCGTCACCGATGGCCAATACCCAGTGCGGAACCTTCTTGCCGAACATCAGGAAGCCGCTGATCAGGACCAGCACCAGTTTTCCCTCTGCGATCGCGGTGCGAATGTCGTCAAGCCCGAATGAACGGTAATTCACCGGGATACCGTAAAGTTCCGCGCGGCGGCGAAAGTCGACCTGCGCCAGCTCCATGACCCGGCGCTTGTCCTCGCTGCGCACCGACTGCAGGAACAGCGCGCCGTAGAAGGAGACATAGATCTCAGCAGCAAGCCCGCTCTCATAGCCGGCGACGGCCAGCCCGAACGGTTCGCAGCCGCCCGGCCCCGACATCATGAAAACGGTCGTCGCCTCACGCCACAGCCTGATTTCCATCACAGGGTCCGGCACGAATCCGGGGTCGAAGTTAGCCATCGCCATCATCAGGCAGCATGGTCCGCAGGTGAATTCGCAAGTCTGCTGATAAAACGGCACTTCGGTGGCGACCGGAATGTCGCCGCGCAAGGTCTTTTCATAGCGCAGCGCCGTGGCGCCGTCCTCGTAATAGTCCGGTTCGCGGCCGATCTTACGGTAGCCGCTCTGCTCGTAGATCTGGATGGCGCGCGGATTGTCTTCGCGGACTTCCAAACGAAGCATCATGCGGCCGTGCTCGAAAGCGGCGGCTTCAGCCTCTTCCAGCAGCAGGCGGCCAACGCCGCGGCCGCCGAAAAATGGACCGACGGCGATCGAATAGAGCCGCGCGACGCCGCTGCCCTTGCGAAACAGCACGACCGCATAGCCGGCGACGTGGCCATCGTTCTCGCCAACCAGCAGTTCGGCGGTGTCGCGTTCGATCAGTTGGCGAAAGGAGCGGCGAGAAATGCGGTCGCTCGAGAAAACAGCTTTTTCGATGGCGGCGAGGTCATCGACGTCGGACGCGCGGGCCTTGCGAATCTCGGCAGGCATGCGGGCTCAGAAAACCTCGATTGGGTTGTGGAAACGGCCCTAGTCTAAACATCGGTCACACCAGCCGAAGTGCCAGCATTCAGCAAGCGCTATCGCACCTCGATTAGGGCCGAATTGTGACAGTTTTTAAGGCAGCCAGGTCGCGCAAAGGCTTTGAAACGACCTTCGTGTTTCGGCATCGGCGCGGCTATAGAAAAACGAGATCCTGCTCAGCTTTTCAAGCCCGCCAGAAGCTGGCCATAGGCGCTCTTGGCCACCGCGGCCAGCTGCTCGTGCGGCAGCGATCCGACGACGGCGCAGCCATAACCCTTGTCCAGCCAGTAGACGGCCTCAGGACCATTTTCCTCCGACCCATAGGTGCCTTTGGCCTTGGCCGCCGATTCGGCGATTACGAAGAGCGAAATGCGCTCGCCCTTGTCGTCCTCGTAAAGCAGCATCGCGGCCTTGCCCTGGCCGGCAGGCAGTAGCCGGCCACCGACCAGTTGGAATCCCTGCGCCGCCAGATCCGGCGCGACCAGCTTCAAACCCACCTGGTTAGACAGCCAGTTCTGCAAATGATCCTTGTCTCTTGCCGGCACTTCCACAGCATGCCGCTTTTCAGCGGCATAGATGACGTGGGCGGCAATCGCCTCTTCGGCAAGCTGGTCCTCGGCCGTATTTTCCAGGCCGAGGCCGCCGATGCCGGCAAGATAGCCGCCAGCACCGCCAATCACCAGGATGGCGGCAGCGGCGGCCGCAAGCCACCAACGCGTGCGCGACGGCGACGCTTTGACCACCGGCGCCTCGCCGAGCACCACCTTATTCAGCCGCACCGGGATGGGTTCGTCCAGCACGCCGTTAAAGGCCGCGCGCAACGCTGCCCGGTCGGCGGCGTAGCGTGCGCTCTTGGCCTTCATCTCGGCATTGGCCTCGAGCCATGCCTCATAGGCCGTCCGCTCGTCGCCTGGCAACTCGCCATCGAGAGCCATGTGGATATCGCGTTCGGAGAAATCGCGCCGGCTCATTTCTCGACGATCCTTATCGAGCGGCGGCGCGCGGTGTCGTCCAAAAGCCCGCGCAACTCCTCACGCCCGCGCGCGATGCGCGACATCAAAGTGCCGGCGGGGACTCCAAGGATGTTGGCGGCTTCGGCATAGGAAAACCCTTCGATGGCGACCATCACAAGGGCCGCGCGCCGGTCTGGGCTGATCGCCTGCAGAGCCTCGACGATCTCGCGCGAGGCGATGCTCTCGACCTGCTCGGCGGGTGCTGCCTGCGCCTCGCTCGCCTCCAGCGGCAGCATCGCTGCCTCGCCACGCCGGTTCACCTTGCGCATCTGGTCGATGAATAAATGATGCATGATCGTAAACAGCCATCTCCTGGGGCTTTCTCCTGTCTGCCAATTGTCGAGCCGCACAAGTGCCCGCTCGAGACAATCCTGGACGAGATCGTCGGCGGAATCGCGGTCGCGCAACAGCGAGCGTGCATAGCGGCGCAGACGCGGTATTTCACCAAGGATTGCTGCCTTCTTTTCGTCCATGACCGCTGGTTCTGGAGCCCTGTCCATGGTGATTGAACGCGCCTTCGCGGCGCGGCGCAAGCGGCCAGCGCGAAGCGGTCCGCCGCCCCGGTCACCCAAGCAACTGAATAACGCTGCCAGTGGCAGGTTTATTCCCGGCCGATCCCCACCTGAAGACCCCTCTACAAATTCCCCTTCGAGAGGTGCTGAACTTCAAATTGCAATCCGGCCTTTTCGACTGATACCGCAGCTGCGGTAAAGAACCATTGTACCTCGGCTGGCATAATAGACAACAATGCCACCGAAATCATAACGGGTCGCCCCACAGCATCCGGATGTTCTTTGTAGAATTGCCCTTCTAAAACGAAAACACAATATAGATTCAGTTTATTCTCTAGAAGCTCAAGATGATTTTCTACATCATCCCAATCGAGATCATCTACAATGCTGAGCAAATATTCACCATTTTTGCCTTTTGCGACAATATCCACGACGTCCGTATGCTGAACAGCCATCTGTCAATAGCCTTTTCCCGTGATCATAGACTCACACTAATTTACCTCCCTCGCCGCTCTTGTCAGCAGCCGCTGATAAAACAAGCCGATGCCGATGAGCACCGCGCCGAGGCCGATGAAGGACAGCGCCCGCAACACGCCTTCCAGTTCGGACATGTCGAAGACGAAGACTTTGAGCACGGCGACTGAGATCAGCGCCGCCGACGCTATGCGAAGCACCTGCGACTTCAGCCACACACCGGCGGTGAGCAGCACCACGCCGATGACCAGCCAGAGCGCCGAATAAGTATAGGTCTCGAGCTGGCCGAGACCGCTCCAAAGGCCGATGAACTCGCCCTTGAACAGGCGCCTTACCGACAGCGTGGCATAGGCGAAGCCGAGCACCGCCGCCACAACCGCCAGCATGGCCGCATACCATTTCGGCCGCTTGTCGCGGGTATAGAGCGCCAGTGCGCCTGTCGCGACCGCCGGCAAGAGGTAGGCGAGCAACAGAAGGTTGAACACCGGAATGCTGCCGGTCGATTCGTCCGTCAGCAGGGGGTTCAGCGCCAGAAAATGCTGGAGGACGATGAAGGCGACCGAGACCACGCCCGCTGCAATCGAGCCGTAGCGCAGCACCGAGCTTGGCGAGCGCATGTCGATGGCGACCAGGATGGCACCGGCACCGATAGCGATCAGCGTGTAGATCGCCTGTTCGGCAAGTGTCGCAGCAGCCGTATCGATGACGCCGCCATGCATGGCATGGCGCACCAGCATGGCAACGGCGAGCAGAGCAAACAGCGCGGCGCCGGCCTCCATGGCGAGGCGCGGCCGGCCATTGGTGGTGCGGGCGAGTTGCCAGGCGGCAAAGCCGAAGGCGAGCGCCGGCACGCCATATCCAAGCAGCAGCCAGTTGAACACCGGCGTCTTCGACAGGAACTCGGCACCGACGATGGTCGGGTCGAAGGCAGCGCGGCCGAGCACTGCAATCACCGCACCAACGGAAATCCAGCCAAGCACCGGATAGCTGCGCCAGCGCGTCGCCAGCGCCGGCACGACGGCGGCTGCTCCGAGCAGGATGGTTGTCCAGCCTGAACCGAAGGCCATGTGCAGCATCAGCAGGCCGGCAATCGCCGCGCCGCCGAGCGCGAAGGAGACGGCAGCGCCGCCGGTCAGCGGCGGCGCTTCGCCGCGCGCTATCCATTCGCCGCCGGCGACGAAGACGCCGACCAAAACGGCTGCGACCGCCGCATAAGCAAGGTCACGGTCGAGATTGCCGAAGGCAGACCAGAGCGCCAGCAGGATGACCAGTGGCGCGACAGCGCTCCAGGCCGCCCATGCGGCGGCGCGCAGCCAGCCAGAGGCCGCAAAACGGCGCGCCGCCCAAAAGCCGGCGCCGATGAAGACCAGGCCGAGAGCGATGCCGACCCTGAGCATCAAGGCATCGGACGCCACGACCGGCATGCCGTCGACGCCAAGAGTGCCACCCGAAAAATCGGAAGCGATCGTGGTCGGCGGAATGATGCCGAGATAGACCAGTACCGTCGCCAGCCCGGCGGCGTGCAGCAGTGCAAGCGCCCGCGGCCGGTAGAGCGCCACCGCCACCAGGGCTGCGACAAGGGCGGCCCCCGGCAATGCACCGCGGATGGCGGCGAAGGCCGGATCGACAAACAGGGCCAGCGCCGAAAGGCCGACGAAGAAGCCCGGCGCGATCGACGGCCAGTCGAAGCCGCTGCCGGCGACCGCTTCGTCGCGGCGGCCAAGCCAGACGAAGGCGAGCACGGCCAGTGTCACCACGTCGATAAAGAGGATGACGGCAAGGTTCGCCCCCGGCGCGTCGGTCATGTAGAAGATGGTCCAGATGCCCGTGGCGACGAAGGCTGCGGCCATCAAAAGCCTCCAGTCGCGGATGCGGGCAATGACGCAGGTGGCGGCGAGCACGATCGCCAGATAGCCGAACAGCGCCCACGGATTGGGCGCCTGCGAGGCGACCAGCAGCGGCGTCACCATGGCACCGAGCAGGCCGACGCCGGCCAGCGCCTGACCGTGGACCAGGCTTGCCGCGATCGTCGCCACCCCGATGGCGCCGAGCAGCGTGAAAGCGAGCGTCGGGCCGATGAAGCCGTAAACGCTGTACGCGGCGTAGACGGTACCGAACAGGATGAAAGCGCCGGCCGCCGTCAGGATCGCCGGGATATAGGCACCGGCGGCACCTTGCACCGGCACCCTGAAGCCGGTGCGCCGGATGAACTCGCCGCCGGCGACCAGCACCAGCCCGAGTGCCGCCGCCATGACAAGCCGCACGCGTGGCCCGAAAATGCCGGCCTCGATGGTGTAGCGGATCAGAAACAAGCCACCCAGCGCCAGCGCGATGCCGCCGACCCAGACCGCCCAGCGGGTACCGAGCGCCGTTTCGACGTCGGACTGGCGAGCTGCCTTCGCCGCTGCCGCCGGTTGCGCCGACTCCGGCGCGGACGGCGCCGTTGTATCGGCATCGGCCTCTGTAGCTGACACGACCGCTGCGGTCCGTGGCGATACGGCCATGTCGGCTGCGGCCGCAAGCGGGATTGCGGCATCCGCCGGTTTGCTGTCGTTTGCAGCCGGTTCCTTGGCTTGCGGCGGCAGCGCAGGCGTGCCCGAAAGCACAAGGCTGCGCAAGGCGCCAAGCTCGCGCTCGATCAGGCCGATGCGGCTCTGCTGGCGTGAAATGATGACGAACAGCACGATGATGGCGACGAGGCCAATCAGGCTTTCAAACATGGCGGTTCCCCCAAACCAGGCCAGTTGTCACTGACATTCAATGTTCAGTGACATTCAAATGCGGCGGCCAAACGGCCGGTCCATTCAACGTGCCGCCAGATTGGCCGGAAAGATCGAGCATGTTTCGGTGGCGAAAGCCAGCAGCTTGCCGTTGGCGTCCTTCAGCGCCGCTTCCGAAACCGTCAGCGTGCGGCCCTTGTGCACCACTTTGCCCTCGCACACCACCTCGCCCGTCCTTGGCGTGATCGGCCGCGTCAAATTCACTTTGAACTCGGCCGTCGCATAGGCCTCGCCCATCTGCGAAATGGTGCCAAGGCCGAGCGGCGAAACGTTTTCGGGATCAGGTTCAACTTCGCTCATCTGGTGGTTTCCCCGGTGGCGGTTTCCCCGGCGCTTGCCTTGCCGGATTCATGGCCGGGTGAATGATGCCTGCGCAAGGCGGCGAGAAACCCGGCGCGGGCGCCGGGAGGCTCGATGCCGCGCGGTTCGTAGACACGGCGGGTCAAAAAGAAGCCGGTCAGCCGGAAGGCGTCCTCGATCGCCGCCGGATCGGCGCGCAGCCCGGAGCCGCGCTGCAGGAAGGCAGGCAGCGCCAGCATCTTGTCGCGCCACGGCGCGCCCGCCGCCCGCGACACGGCGCGGCCGGATTTCGGCGAGACATAGGCAAGGTCCTGCCTAGTGCCGGTCGCCGCACACTGGCTGAGATCGAGGCCGAAACCGAGTTCGTCGAGTACCAGCAGCTCGAAGCGGGCCACCAGTTCGCCGGCGGCATCGGCATCGGCGAGATGAGCGATCATCACCGCAAGCGTCTCGTAAAGGCCGCCATGGGCGTCACGCTCAGGCAGAAGACGCAAATGCGCGGCCATCGTCTGCAGGCCGTAGACGGCAACGGCGCTGTCCATCAGCCGGGCGGCGTTCATCTCGATAGCCTCGACCTGGAAGGTGCCGAGATGCTCGTCGAGCCGCGCCCGCCACAACAGGTCGACGCGATTGCCGGGCTGCAAGACAGGCTGCTGTTTGCGCGAACGGCCGCCGCGCACGAGACCGAGATGGCGGCCATGCGCGCGCGTCATCACCTCGAGAATGGCGCTGGTTTCGCCATGCTTGCGGGTGCCGAGAATGATTCCCTCGTCGCGCCATTCCATGACGAGAGCTTGTCACCGGTTGGATGGCGAAATCAAGATGTGCGACGTATCCGCCGCCAAACCAAAACGGCCCGTAGCGTATCGCTACGGGCCGTTTTTTGCGCGATCGTCGTTTGATCAGAACGAGCGCTGGAAGCGGAAGATGCCGCCGATTGCGTCGGCATCGTCGGCATCGAAATTGTCGTAATAATCGACTTCGGCGGTGATCGTGTAACCAGGAACGATGGTGTAGGCGACGTTGGCCGCAACGGCGAAGTCTTGGTCGTCGGTATAGGAGACCTGGGCGTTCAAAGAGGTCTTCTTGTTGACGGCATAGCTGCCGCCGCCCCAGACGGCAAAGTTGCCAGTCCACGGCTTGTAGAAGTTCTTCGCGACGTTGTCGTCGCTGCCGTAGCCCGCCATCACGAACAGGGTCAGGTCAGTAATCGGCTTGACGTCGACGCGAGCTTTGCCGGCCCATTCTTCCGACGTGCTGTTATAGGCGCCGACCGCAGTGATCGCACCCCAGTCGCCCTTGTATTTCACGCCGCCGACGACAAACGGAACGTAGCTGTCGATCGACTGGTCAACGCCGGAGCCCGTTTCGACCGAGGCGACTGCCGTAAAGCCATTACCGCCGTCGAAGTAGTAACTGATCAGGTTGGTGTCCTTGGTGCCGTAAGGAATGATAGTGTCCTGGACGACGTTGCCGGCGTAACCGATGAACGAATCATAGACAGTTTCATCCTTACCGACGCGGAAACCTCCAAGCTGGATCCAGGCGAAGTTCAGGGTAACCGCCTTGTTGTCCTGCACGCTGAAATCAACACCGCTCACGGTGCGTTTGGTGTTGCCGAAGTTGAAACGGGTCTCGGTATAGGTCTTCAACGTGCCGAGCTCGGTCTCCTGGCCGGTCCACGTCTTCAAATTGAAGCGGGCATTCTTGTTCCAGGTCTGCTGCTCGTCACCGTCCAAAAGGTCATGTGTCGTCGCGCCATCGAAAACGCGGCCGGCGTCGCCGAAGCTGGCGTCATAGCGGACATAGCCGCCGATGCGCAGGCAGGTCTCGGTGCCGGGAATGTAGAAGTAGCCGGCGCCGTAGACGTCGCAAATCTTGACGTATTCGGCGGGTTCCGGCTCGGCGACCACAACAGCGTCGGCGGCGCGCGCACCGGAGACCGCGACGAATGCCGCGGCTGAGCCGAGAAGAAGGCTCTTGATATTCATTTTCTGACCTCTCCAGTCAAAGTTAAAAATGGCTTTGGATTCATGGGTTGAACGGCTGAACGCCTCACCCACGTCGAAAAAAGCGCGCACCGCACCCCCTCTTCAGGCGGCGAACATACTCATCCGCATTCCAGTCTAAATGACGATTCCAAAAATAATCAATGTTTGCATAACAGAATAAATCCATGTTGCACAAATATCACTTCATATTTTCTTTCACATTTGCCCCCGGCACAAACGAGACACTGTCACAATTGTACAAAAATATACTTATGCCATTAGCCGGCAAACCGATCGGAATCCGACATACATTCCTTCTACGTGTTCTTTTTTTGGAATAGACTTCTAACGTTGGCAGCGAGATCAAGCCGACTTCGCCATCGCTGCGTTCTGTGCGGCAAGAACGACTTCCGCCACCAGATCCCGTTTGAGCATTTCAATGGGAATACGTCCGGCGAGGCCGGGCGCGGGGCCGATCAGCCACGACCAGGCATGCCGTGGATCGGGCATCGCGGATAACACTTCCTTGACACCCGGCGCCGGCCTGCCGTCGATGAACTGGGCCAGGGGAAATACATGTTTGCGGCCACCGGTGCGCAACGCAACGACCGTGCCGCTCCGCTGCCAGCGATGCAGGGTCGAGCGCGATATGCCGAGATTTTGCTGCAGGAACGTCGACCCGGCGACCCGACCGGCCCAGTCCTCGACCCGCATCGCGTCGAGGTCGCCCGTTCCGGCCAGGCGTTGGATGTCTGCCCCTTGACCTTCGTGCGCCGTCGACAGATGCGTCCGGGCACGGCGTTCCGCAGCTTCGGCTGCCAATATCCGCACGAAACGCGACGCCATGCCGGGTAATCTTTCCTGCATGGTGTCGATCGCACTGATGTCGGTCGGCGCAAGCAAAGCGACGGCGGCGGCAACGGCGCCGGCGACCCTGCCCGCTGCAACGACCGCATCGCTGTTCGTCACCTTGCCTTGCCGCGCCAGCACGCGCTCGATCTCAACAGCGACGGCGTTTGCAAACTCGATCTGACGGATGGGGTCGATGCGATTCCAAGTCCCGGTCATGTCCTGATCTGGCTGTTTGCCTGCCGGTTCCGGTTTGCTCGGAGGCGGGTCTTTCGCACAGCCTATAGGCAGGGTGTATGACGGAGAGACGACAAACGGGAACCACGCACGGTCGCAGTATCGGCAGGAGTTCCATTCGATCTACTGGCCGATTTTGCATGAAATATCGGAAATTTCTCAGAACCCGCTCAGGATTTCGGGCCGCGCCGGTGCCAATAAGAAACGGCTCGACCGACGTGGTCGACGCATGGCCTCCCGGAATGATTCGGCGGCTGTTCAATACGCAAGTCGACCGATCGGGCACCCCGGCGACCTCTCGGCCTGGAGCAACATTCCAGCTGTCATTGAGATACTGCCGATCATCGCGCTTTATGCGGTCTTCAGCGGCCCGCTTGGCGAAGAGCCGGGATGGCGCGGCTTTGCGACACTGCGTCTGCTAGCAAGCATTCGGCGCTGGCCGGAAGTCTGATCCTCGGCGCGATCCGGGCGATCTGGCATTTTCCGCTCGGCCTGGTCGGCGATCTCAGCGTCTATGGCACAGTCAACGTTGTGCTGGCGGCAGTGGTATTTACCTGGCTCTATCAGAACACCGGTAGCGTGCTTCTCGCCATTCTGATGCATGTCACCCATCAGAACAGCGTACGCTTCCTGGGCAAGGTGTTCATCGACGCCGACCATGTGCAGCAGCAATGGATCGGTGTTGCGATCTGGGCGGTGGCTGCGGTCGCCATCGTTGCCGTCTACGGCACCGAGAGCTTCGCCCGCAGGTCGGCAACGCAGCTTGCTGGCGCCGTTTAATCACGGCGCCTCTGACGCAGAACATCTTGCCGACGGCGTGTCGCTGGCACTTGGGCAATCCTGAGGCGACCAACAGGCCGCTCGGCGGATCGCCCAAACAGGCTCAGTGCGGAAATTCGAGCCCCATTTCGCGGTAGCGCTCGGGATCGTCGCCCCAGTTCTCGCGCACCTTGACGAACAGGAAGAGGTGCACCTTCTGCTCGAGTATGCCTGCGATTTCCATGCGCGCGGCCTGGCCGATCGCGCGGATCGTCTCGCCCTTATGGCCGAGCACGATCTTCTTCTGGCTGTCACGCTCGACATAGATTGTCTGGTCGATGCGCACCGAGCCGTCCTTCTTCTCTTCCCATTTCTCGGTCTCGATGTGGGAGGAATAAGGCAGTTCCTGATGCAGCCTGAGATAAAGCTTTTCGCGGGTGATCTCGGCCGCGAGCTGGCGCATCGGCAGGTCGGAGATCTGGTCCTCCGGATAGTACCAGGGGCCGGCCGGCAAGGTCTCGGCGAGATAGTCGAGCAGGTCCTTGCAGCCGGACCCGGTCAGCGCCGAAACCATGAAGGTGCGCTTGAACGGCACCCTTTCGTTGGCTGCCGCCGACAATGCCAGCAACGTCTCGTGCTTGACCCGATCGACCTTGTTGAGGATCAACACCATCGGCTGCCGGACATCCTTCAGCCGCTCGAGGATGGCGTCGGCATCGCCCCGGATGCCGCGCTCGGCATCGATCAAGAGCAGCACGATATCGGCGTCCTTGGCACCGCCCCACGCTGTGGTCACCATCGCGGTGTCCAGCCGGCGCTTCGGCTTGAATATGCCCGGCGTGTCGACGAAGACGATCTGCGCGTTGTTGTGGGTGGCAATGCCGCGCACGATAGCGCGCGTGGTCTGCACCTTGTGCGTCACGATCGACACCTTGGCGCCGACCAATTGGTTGACCAGCGTCGATTTCCCCGCATTGGGCGCGCCGATCAGCGCGACGAAGCCGGAGCGGGTAGCGGGAGCTTCTGTTGCCGGAGCTTCGGTGGCGGTCATGCGGCACTCCCTTGATCGAGCCAGACGCCTTCCCGCTGCAGAAGTGCCGCGGCTGCAGCCTGCTCCGCCTCGCGCTTGGAGCGCCCGCTGCCGGTCGCCGGCGGATAGGCGCCAACCTTGACACTGACGGTGAACAGCGGATCGTGGTCCGGTCCCTCGCGGCTGTCGATTATGTAAACCGGCACTGCGCCTGCCGCCTGATGCGCCCATTCCTGGAGTTCGGTTTTCGCATCGCGACGGGCGGCGTCAATGGCTTGCGAGCGCGGCTGCCAGTATCTGTGGATGAAGGCACGGGCCGCTTCCAATCCTCCGTCGAGATAGAGCACGGCGATCAGCGATTCCAATGCATCGGCGCGCAGATTGACGCGCTTGCGCCCGTCGAGGCCGCGTACGTCCGAACCGGCGCGAATAAGTTCCGGCAGGCCGATCTCCTCGGCAATTTCCGCCAGGGCTTCAGCGTTGACCAGAGCGTTCAATCTCAGCGACAGCTCACCCTCGGCGGCGTCGGGAAATGCCGCCAGCAGCATATCGGCAACGACAAGGCCGAGAACGCGGTCGCCCAGGAATTCGAAACGTTCGTAGTCGATGCCGGCGTGACTGCCGCGAGCGCTGGCATGGGTCAGCGCCCGCTGCAGGCGCTGATGGTCGCCAAAACTGTGGCCGGTGCGCTCCCTGAGCGCCTCGGCGAGCGCATCGGCGGTCAGCCGTTTCGTCGCCGCCATGGCCCTAATTGACGAAATGGAACAGGCGCGAGGCGCGCATCAGTGACGGCCATTTCCAGATTTCGAGCGGGCTGGCGCTGCCGCCGATCGAGAAGAAAATGAGGTTGGCGCGGCCGACCAAATTCTCGTCCGGCACGAAGCCGACGGTGAAGCGGCTGTCCGACGAGTTGTCGCGATTGTCGCCCATCATGAAATAGTGACCGGGCGGCACCTTGAACTCTTTGGTATTGTCGCCGATCGAAGCCTGCGTCAGGTCGAGCGTGTCGTAGCTGACGCCGTTCGGCAGCGTCTCGCGATAGACATCGACCGGCCCGTTCTCCTCGGTGATGTCGTGGTTGTCGATCTGCCCGACCTTGACGCGCGGCACGCCGACGTCGTTGATGAAGAGCTGGCCATCCTTGACCTGGATCTTGTCGCCCGGCAGGCCGACGACGCGCTTGATATAATCGACAGAAGGATCCGGCGGAAACTTGAACACCACCACGTCGCCGCGCTGCGGCTCTGAGCCCCAGATGCGGCCCGAAAAGATGTTCGGCCCGAACGGCAGTGAATAGCGGGAGAAGCCGTAGGACCACTTGGTGACGAAGAGATAGTCGCCTTCGAGCAAAGTCGGCCGCATCGACCCGGACGGGATCGAGAACGGCTGGAACAGGAGCGTGCGGATGACCAGCGCAAGCAGCAGGGCCTGGACTATGACGCTGACGGTTTCGCCAAGTCCGCCGGATTTCTTCTGGGTTTTTTCAGCCACGCTCATGTCGTCCTCGATTGTGCGTTGGATGGTATAGAGTCTCGGCGCGCGCTGGGCAACGTCATGCCGGTGGTCAGATGCAATCAATGTGGCGCTTCTTCGACCGGCAACGCTTCAATGATCACAAAGGCTTGAGCGAGCGGAAAATCATCGGTGATGGTGAGGTGGATCACCGCGCGGTGCCCTTCAGGCAGAATTTCGTCCAGCCGCGCGGCCGCCCCATTGGTCAGCGCCATGGTCGGCTTGCCGCTGGCCAGGTTGACGACCCCCATGTCGCGCCAGAACACACCCTGCGCCATACCGGTACCCAATGCCTTGGCGCAGGCTTCCTTGGCAGCGAAACGCTTGGCGTAGGAGGCCACACGCGCCGCGCGGTTTTCGGAGCGCGCCTGTTCGATCTCGGTGTAGATGCGCTGGATGAAGCGCTGGCCATGGCGTTCCAGCGACTTCTCGATGCGTCTGATGTCGATGAGGTCGCTGCCGATACCGATAATCATTCGGCAGGAACTTCCGGCCCGGTTTTTCCAGCCTTTGCCGCTCTTTCGGCCAGCCGCTTGCGGCGCTGCTCGTGGAAGGTGACCATGCCCCAGCGGGTGATGCCGTAAAACAGCAGGCCGAAAACCAGGCCGAGCGGTATTGCGCCGATCGTCATCGGCTTCAGCACCGGTCCCCACAATTGCGCAAAGGAAAGATTATGCAGCATGTCGCCGAGATGCGCGGGCGGGCCATGCGCCGGCAGGTGTTCATGCAGGATCAGCTTGCCGACCTCCCAGGAGGCGGCCCATAGCAGCGGAAAGGTTAGGGGGTTGCCGAAGACCGTGCCGAGTGCTGCCGCGACCAGATTGCCGGCGATCAGCCAGCACAGGATGGCAGCAATGATGAAGTGAAAGCCAAGCGGGAAAAACGACGCGAATACGCCCGCCGCAACACCTGCGGCCACGGCATGCGGCGTGGCCCTAAGCCGCAGGATGCGCTTGGAAAAATACCGCAGCGAGCGCGAGAACGAGCGGCGCGGCCACAAATAAGTACGCACCCGCTCGAAAAAACCATCAGGCTTGCGCCGTCGAAAAAGCACTCTGTTCCTGTTCCTAGTTCCGTCAATAGCTTCACGCCGGCTTCTCCAGCCGGGCGCGACAGCCCCATGCTGCGCTCTGCGGTCGCCGAAAAGCAACTACGACTTTGATATAGCGATGCGCTGGCCGAAGAACAACGAGGCCGACGGCATCCGCTTGGTGGCCGGTCGCGCCGGCCCTGGGTGTCGCCGTTCTGAACAGGGCATGATCGCGGCGAATTTAAGGAGCGTCACTTAGGATCGATATTCGCTGACCTCGACGAGATTGCCGTCCGGATCGCGGAAATAGACCGACATCATCGCACCCCGAGCGCCGACACGCTCGACCGGGCCGACCGCTATCACCACACCATTGGCGGCGAGGTTGGCACATATCTCGGCGAGCGGCCGGGCAGCAATCAAGCAGAAATCTCCGGAGCCCTGCGTCGGCGCCTTCGCCTTCGGCTCGAAGGTGTGCCCGACCTCGTGCACATTGATCTTCTGCGTTCCAAACAGCAGCGCCGTTGGTCGGTCCGGCTCGTCGAGGCGCTTGAAGCCAAGCACGCGCTGATAGAAGGCGCAGGTATCGTCCACCGAACGAACCGTCAGCACGAAATGATCGATGCCGGCAATCACGGAAGCGCCTCTTGACTTGTTTTTATGCATGTCGTTGTCCCAAAACCGCCGCACACTTTTGGGCGACATGCATTAGATATTGCGGCTGCCCGGCTTGATCGCCGGTATGGCGGCGAGTTCGGGCGGCAGCCTGTCGGCCGGATAGGCCGGAACTTCGTATTCGGCGAGTGCGATCAGCGGCACGCCGACATCGGTCTTGCCGGCCGAACGGTCGATGATGCATGCGGCGGCAACGACTTCGGCGCCAAGGCCGCGCAGGCAGTCGATGGTCTCGCGGATCGACAGGCCGGTGGTGACGATGTCCTCGACAATGACGACGCGCGATCCCTTGGCGATCTCGAAACGGCGCAGCCTGAATTCGCCCCCTTCCCGCTCGACCCAGATCGCCGGCGCACCAAGATGGCGCGAGGTCTCATAGGCCGGGATCAGCCCGCCGATCGCCGGGCCGACGACGTAGTCGATCCTGCCGGGCACGTCAGTGCGAATCTTTTCGGCGAGCGCCTTGCACAAGCGCTCGGTCTTGTCGGCATGCATGAAAACACGCGCTTTCTGCAGAAAGACCGGGCTGCGCAGGCCCGACGTCAGGATGAAATGCCCTTCGAGAACGGCGCCGGCCTCGCGGAAAATGCCCAGCACTTCATCGGTGTTCATCGTTCACTCCATGTCCATGGTGAATGGTGAATGGTGAATGGTGAATGGTAGTGAGAGCACCCTCTTCACTATTCACTATTCACTATTCACTATTCACCCATTCACGCGCCTTGCATCGCTGACGCTCGAATTGTCCTTTAGCTGCGACAGCAGCCGGTTCAAGTGCTTGAGGTCCCACACTTCGAGATCGATCAGCATTTCGGTGAAATCGGGCGCGGTGCGCACCATCGACAGAGTGTGGATATTGGCGTCGTTGGATGCGACGACCTGTGCAATGTCGGCCAGCGAGCCCGGCGCGTTGATGGCGGTGACCGAGACGCGCGCCGGGAACCGCTCCTTGGTGCGCTCGTCAATATCCCAGCGCACGTCGATCCAGCGCTCGGGCTGGTCGTCAAAGGCCTGCAGCGCCGGCGACTGGATCGGATAGATGGTGATACCGGTTCCCGGCTGCACGATGCCGACGATGCGATCGCCTGGCACTGCCCCTTCCGGCGCGAAGCGCACCGGCAGATCGCCGCGCACACCGCGGATCGGCACCGCGTCGTCGCGCGGCTGGTTCTTGTCCTTGCGTGCGGCGCGGCCCGGAATCTGGAACAGCATGCCGGCGGCGTTGCGGATCTTCGACCAGCCCTCCTCGCGCTGCTTGGGCGCGACCAGCGTGACACGCTCGTCCTTGTAGTCGGGAAACACCGCCTTCATGACATCGGTGGAGGCAAGTTCGCCTCGGCCGACCGCGGCCAGCACATCCTCGATGTCCTTGCGCGCCAGCCGGTGCAGCACCGGCTTCAGGCTTTCCTTGGTGAAGGTCTTGCCGGAGCGTTCGAAGGCGCGCTCCAGAATGCGGATACCGAGACCTGAATATTGCTTGCGAATGGCGTTCTTGGTGGCGCGGCGGATGGCCGAGCGTGCCTTGCCGGTAACGACCACCGATTCCCACGCCGCCGGCGGGACCTGCGCCTTCGAGCGGATGATCTCGACCTCGTCGCCGTTCTTCAGCTCCGTCATCAGCGGCATGATGCGGCCATTGACCTTGGCGCCGACGCAAGTGTCGCCGACGTCGGTGTGGACGGCATAGGCAAAGTCGATCGGCGTGGCGCCGCGCGGCAGCGCGATCAGCATGCCCTTCGGCGTGAAGCAGAATACCTGGTCCTGAAACAGTTCCAGCTTGGTGTTTTCGAGGAAGTCCTCGGGATTGTCGCCTTCGGCAAGCTGCTCGATGGTGCGCCGCAGCCAGGCATAGGCATTGGTTTCCTTCGAGATCGCATGGGCGGCACCATTCATCTTGCCACCGGTATCCTTATAGATCGAATGAGCCGCGACGCCGTATTCGGCGATCTTGTTCATTTGATAGGTGCGGATCTGCAATTCGACGCGCTGGCGCGACGGGCCGACGATGGTAGTGTGGATCGAGCGGTAGTCGTTCTGCTTCGGCGTCGAGATGTAATCCTTGAAGCGGCCGGGCACCATCGACCAGGTGGTGTGGATGGCGCCGAGCGCGCGGTAACAGTCCTCGACCGTCTCGACAACGACGCGGAAGCCGAAAATGTCGGACAGCTGCTCGAACGACAGCGCCTTGGCCTCCATCTTGCGGAATACCGACCACGGCTTCTTCTGCCGGCTCTTGACCTCGGCCTTGATCGAATATTTGTCGAACAGCGTGGAGAGCGCCTTCTCGATCTCCGACAGCACGCCCTTGTTGCGCTCGAAGATTTCGGCCAGCCGTGCGGTGACGGCGCGGTAGGCTTCCGGATTGATGAAGCGGAAGGCAATCTCCTCCAGCTCCTCGCGCATGCCTTGCATACCCATGCGGCCGGCCAGCGGCGCGTAGATGTCCATCGTCTCTTCGGCGATGCGCAGGCGCTTGGCTTCCGGCACATGGTCGAGCGTGCGCATATTGTGCAGGCGGTCGGCGAGCTTGACCAGAAGCACGCGCACGTCTTCCGAGATCGCCAGCAACAGCTTGCGCAGGTTCTCCGCCTGCTCGGCCTTCTTCGAGACGAGGTCGAGCTTCTTCAGCTTGGTCAGGCCCTCGACCAGCTTGCCCATTTCCGGGCCGAACAATTCGTCGATCTCGGCCCTGGTCGCCGTGGTGTCCTCGATCGTGTCGTGCAGCAAGGCAACGGCGATCGTCGCCTCGTCCATGTGCATTTCGGTGAGGATGGCGGCGACTTCGAGCGGATGCGAGAAATACGGGTCGCCGGAGGCGCGTTTCTGGTGGCCATGCTTCTGCATGGCGTAAACATAGGCCTTGTTGAGCAGCGCCTCGTTGACGTCAGGCTTGTAGCGCTGCACGCGCTCGACAAGCTCATACTGACGCATCATGGCCGGGATCTCGCAATGCTGAAATGAATCATGCGCCGCACTGGCGTACGGCGCATGTCATAGATAGCCACGAAACTGCCGACGCGAAAGTGTCGGCAGTTGTCGCTAAGATCAATAATCGTCGCTTTTTTCCGGCGGCACCAGGCCTTCGATGCCGGCCAACAGGTCTTCTTCGGTCATGCGATCGAAGGTGACGTTGTCCTCGGCGTCGTCGGCATCGGTGGCTGCAACGGCGCTGCCGGTCTGGTCGGCAATCGCCTCGCCATCGGCTTCCGGCTCATCGACCTCGACATGCTTCTGCAGCGAATGGATGAGATCTTCCTTGAGGTCGTCCGGCGACAGCGTCTCTTCGGCGATTTCGCGGAGCGCAACGACCGGGTTCTTGTCGTTGTCGCGCGGTACGGTGATCTGCGCGCCCTGGCTGATCTGACGGGCGCGGTGGCCGGCCAAGAGCACCAGCTCGAAGCGGTTGTCGACCTTGTCGATGCAATCTTCAACGGTTACGCGGGCCATGAGTTGCCCCTTTCATGCCTGGATTTGATGGAAAACAGGCGCGGTCCATAACCTGAACGCTGCCAAAATACAAGCTTTTATGGCGGTGCGCAGCTCTGACGCGGGCCGCCTGCGACGACACAGCGCCGATCACAATTGCTTGCGGTGCGGCATGGTGCCTTGGATTGCCGTAAAACTGGCGTTATCTCGAACGATGAAGGCCAACAGGTCTATTATCAGACCGGCCGATAGTCGCCACGCATTTAGACGACCGCTTATTTCGAAAAAGGACATTTTCCATGTTCGATCCTCGTGAAAAAATCGCTCTCTTTATCGACGGTGCCAATCTCTACGCCACCTCGCGCGCGCTGGGCTTTGACATCGATTACCGCAAACTTCTGGCGAGCTTCCAGAAACGCGGCTATCTGCTGCGCGCTTATTACTACACCGCGCTGGTCGAGGATCAGGAATACTCCTCGATACGGCCGCTGATCGACTGGCTCGACTATAACGGCTTCAAGGTGGTGACCAAACCGGCCAAGGAATTCACCGACTCGACCGGCCGGCGCAAGATTAAGGGCAATATGGATATCGAGCTGACCGTCGATGCGCTCGAGCTTGCCGATGTCGTCGACCATTATGTCATCTTTTCGGGCGACGGCGATTTCCGCACGCTGGTCGAGGCGCTGCAGCGGCGCGGGCGCAAGGTGTCGATCGTCTCGACCATGGCTTCGCAGCCGCCGATGATCTCCGACGATCTGCGCCGCCAGGCCGACCATTTCATCGACTTGATGACGCTTAAGAATGAAGTCGGCCGCGATCCGTCGGAGCGGCCGGTGCGCCGGCCCGAACCGGCCGAAGTCGACGAGGAAGACTATTGACGGTCGTTGCCTTGACCGCGCCCCTGGTCGTCTCCCCCGAACCCGATCGCGATTGCCCGCTCTGCCCGCGGTTGCACGACTTCATCGCCGAGTGGCGACGGCGCGAGCCGTCCTGGTTCAACGCGCCGGTGCCGACCTTTTTGCCGCCGGAAGGCGAGGATGCAGTGCGTCTGCTGATCGTCGGGCTGGCGCCTGGACTGCGCGGGGCGAACCGGACGGGGCGCCCCTTCACCGGCGATTTTGCCGGCGACCTGCTCTACAACACGCTGATCGCGCACGGCTTTGCGCGCGGCGAATTCAAAGCGCGACCGGATGACGGGCTGGAGCTTGTCGGTACGGCGATTACCAATGCGGTGCGCTGCGTGCCGCCGGACAACAAGCCGGTTGGCGCCGAGATAGCGACCTGCCGGACGTTCCTGGTGCCGACGATCGCGCGATTTCCAAATCTGCGCGCTGTGCTGGCGCTTGGCTCGATCGCGCACCAGTCGACCGTGCGGGCGCTCGGCCAGCGCGTTGCCGCCTATCCGTTCCGGCATGGTGGGCAGCAGCAGGCCAATGGCATCACGCTGTTTTCCAGCTATCATTGCTCGCGCTACAACACCAATACCGGCGTGTTGACGGAAGCGATGTTCGTCAACGTCTTCAGTCAGATAGAAGCTTTTCTGAAGACATAGAATCGGACGACGCCCGCCAGGGCACGAGCCCTAGATTCGGGCGATCGCGAACAACCAGGCCAGGAGATCCAGCGACCACAGAAACAGTGCAAGCTGCAGCGCGACGCGCAGGCGTTGGATGATCCGCCAATTGCTGGCCATGTCGGATTTGATGCGCAGCGCAAGCGCTCGGTGCATCCCGTCCAGGGTTGCGGGAGGGTGCTGATCAACGAAGTCCTGGAGCAGCTTCTCTGGATCGAAACGGAACGTATAGTTATAATACGGCCACACCATAATCGCGACCAGCAGCCCGATAAGAAAAAGCAATGTCAGCGCCAGCCAGTCCCAAGGCCCCACGCCATCCAGGAGCGCCCTGCCTCCGAGGAGAGAACTCGCGAACGCGGTTGCGAAGATCAGATTGCCGGCGCGCGTATTGAGACTTTCAACCACGCCCTGCTGGTGCTGGAGGCCACGCACCGCCTCCGCATAGACAAATGCCAGGCGGGGGTCGCCGCCGTCCGTCGCAGCAGGCGGGGCGTTGCTGTCATTGGTTGATGAAGGGCGCTCCGGCATCAAATGTACTTAGCACGGCGCCGCCTGCGATCTGAATAGCCACAAGGGAACGCTTCGTCGCTCTGTCTTCGTGCCATCGAGGGTGTTTTGGTGGACAGGAATAGCATCAATCCGACGCTGTCGCTTCAGGCGCTGCGGCAAACAATGCGGCCAGCGTCGCAGGTCCGCCCTGGAGAACATTCAGGTCGACGTCGCCGCTGATGCCGTCGACGCGGCCCCGGTTGTGGTACTGCCAGTAGATCCAGTCGTCATGGCCCGGCCGCAGCGCCAGCGAACGCAGCCAGCGCGGGCGGCCGGCTAGCTGCCCGGCATAGGCTTGTGCCGCCTCGTCGGTCACATAGAGGATCGCCGTCTTGCCGAACGCCGCCTCGACCGGGCTGAGGAAGGCGGAAAGCTCGGCGTTCAGCTGTTCGGGGGTTGGCCGCTGCGGGCAATTGCCGCCGAACTCGATGTCTACCACCGGCGGCAGCAAAGGCTGATCGCGCGGCACCGCCGAGATGAAGTTGCGTGCCTGATCGGCACCCGGCCTGCAGAAGGTGAAGAAATGATAGGCACCGACGGCAAGACCGGCGGCGCGGGCCGCGCGCAAATTGGCGGCGAAGGCATCGTCGACATGATCGCCGCCTTCCGTCGCCTTGATCACGGCGAAGGCGACATCGTCGGCGGCAACACGCCGCCAGTCGATCTGCAGCTGATGATGGGAGACGTCGATGCCCCTGACCGGATATTTGCCGCGGTCCGGAGAAAACGTCTGGAAGTAGGTATAGCCGCCGGCCAGAACGAGGCCCGCCACGAGCAGACCGGCCGCGCCCCATAAGACGATCCGGTTTTTCAAACGAGACCTATCCGTTTTGGTCCGCCCTGCCCGCCGCTATGGCTCCGGGCGTTGGTCGCTCGAAAAGCCAAATCGCTGGCTTTTCGTCCGCTTCGCGGATCGCTCCTCACCCTCGCTCCTTCAGCAGCCGGCCCTTCTCGCGCGACCAGTCGCGCTGCTTTTCGGTCTCGCGCTTGTCGTGCAGCTTCTTGCCGCGGCCAACGGCGAGCAGCAGCTTGGCACGGCCTTGGTCGTTGAAGTAGATCTTCAGCGGCACCAGCGTCATGCCTTCGCGGTCGACGCTTTGCGCCAGCTTGGCCATCTCGCGCTTGTTGAGCAGCAGTTTGCGGCGGCGGCGCGGCTCATGGTTGAAGCGGTTGGCCTGCAGATACTCCGGCAAATAGGAGTTGATCAGCCAGATCTCGCCGCCCTCGACCGAGGCGTAGCTGTCCTGGATGTTGGCCTGGCCCTGGCGCAGCGATTTCACTTCCGTACCGGTCAGCACCAGGCCGGCCTCGATCGTGTCGAGCACCTCATAGGAAAACCGCGCCTTGCGGTTTTCCGCAACGGTCTTGTTGTTGGGATCGGCTTTTCTGACGTGATTCATGATGCGGAGAGGTGGCGCCTCATCCCTAGTTTATCAAGCCGGCGTGCTTCATCGCCGCGTCGATCTTCTCGGCGGTCGACGGCTCGATCGTCATTAGCGGCGAGCGCAGCACGTTCTCGACCTTGCCCAGTTTCGACAGCGCATATTTCGCGCCGGAAACGCCGGGCTCCATGAAAATCGCCTTGTGCAGCGGCAACAGACGGTCCTGCAGGTCGAGCGCCTTGGCGCAGTCACCGGAAAGCGTTGCCTCCTGGAATTCAGCGCAAAGCCTGGGTGCGACATTTGCCGTCACCGAAATACAGCCGACGCCGCCATGCGCGTTGAAGCCGAGCGCCGAGGCGTCTTCGCCGGAGAGCTGGATGAAATCCTTGCCACAGGTGGCGCGCTGCTCCGAAACCCGCTCGACCTTGCCGGTGGCATCCTTGACGCCGACGATGTTCTTGAAGTCATGCACCAACTGGCCCATCGTCTCGGGGCTCATGTCGACCACCGAGCGCGGCGGAATGTTGTAGATGATGATCGGCAGGCCGGTTGCCTTGGCGACGGCGGCGAAATGCGCATAGAGGCCGCGCTGTGTCGGTCTGTTGTAATAGGGCGTGACGACAAGGGCCGCGTCGGCGCCCGCCTTCTCGGCATACTGGACTAGGCCGACCGCCTCTTCGGTGTTGTTGGAGCCGGCGCCGGCGACGACCGGAACCCGGCCCTTGGCGACCTCGATGCAAACCTTGACGACTTGGCGGTGCTCGTCATGCGACAGCGTCGGCGACTCGCCGGTGGTGCCGACCGGGACCACGCCCGTCGTGCCTTCGGCGATCTGCCAGGCGATGAACGCGCGAAAGGCTTTCTCGTCGAAACGGCCGCTCTTTTCGAACGGTGTGACGAGCGCGGTCAGCGAGCCTCTTAGCATGTCGTCCAACTCCTTGGGACTAGCGCATGACCCCGAAAATCGCAGTCGATTTCGGAAAGGGTTATGCGCCAAATTTAAATTGCTACATCGTCCTTTGCGCGTCTGAGAAGACGCGCGGCGCTGTAGGTGTTTGTCGTGCGCGCCTTCTAGCCGAAAGCGAAGCGGCGCACCATAGTCTCGACATTGTTGCGCGGCAAGCATTGCGCCAGCAATTGCAATTCGAACGACCTCGATAAGGTTTTCTTTACGGGCCCTTCATCACAGACGAATAGGCTGCAGTTCATCTGTGCCAGTGATAGCATCGAAGAATAGGAAATGACCAAATCCATGCCGACCAGGCGGCCCCATCTTTTCGCGCTTCTCGGCGCGATCGTTGTGCTGGTCCCCGGCGCGGCGATCGGCGGCAGCGTCGATGGGCAGGTCACGTCGGCGATCCCGATGACGGAGCCGCAGAACGATGCACTGCAGCAGTCCCCTTCGCCATCCGCCAGCGTCGCGGTGCTGAAGAGCGGTCTCGATGCGCTGGCGGCAAACGACATTCAGCGCGCGCGCCAGGTGCGTGAAGCGCTGCCGGCCAAATCGCTCGATCGGCACATCCTTGCCTGGGCGATTGCGCTCTATGGCGGCGACCAGGTGCCGAGCGGTGACATCGCCGATGCCGCGAAGATGCTGCCGAACTGGCCGGGCACGATCGCCTTGCGCAAGAACAGCGAGCGCGCGCTCTATCGCGAGAACCCCGCGCCACAGGTCGTGGTGCGGGCGTTCGACGGCAGCCAGCCGCTGACCTTCGAGGGCGTGGTGATCCTTGCGCGCTCCTATGTAGCGCTAGGCAATACCAAGGCGGCGCGCTCGGTGCTGTCGCCATTCTGGCGCACCGAAAAGCTCGAAGCCGGGGACGAGGCGGCGGTCATCCGCGAGTTCGGCGCGCTGATCCCGGCCGCCGACCATCGCTTCCGCATGGAGCGCATGTTTTATGCCGACCGGGTCGCTTCGGCGCTGCGCGTCGCCGGTCTCGCCGGCGCCCAGCAATTGGCCGACGCCTGGGCGGCGGTCAGCAAGGGCGACAAGAACGCGGCCAAGCTGCTGAAGGCGGTGCCGGCAGCGCAGCGGGCGGCCGGCTATCTCTTTGCCGAAGCCGAATATCTGCGCAAGCAACAGAAATTTTCCGACGCGGCCGCGCTGGTGATGAAGGCGCCGGGCGATCGTGACGCTCTGGTCGATGCGGACGCCTGGTGGGTCGAACGCCGGGTGCTGTCGCGCGAGCTGGTCGACCAGGGCGACATGAAGACCGCCTACAGAATAGTCGCCGCGCATGCCGCCGAAAGTCCCGCCAATGCCGCCGAGGCGGAATTCCATGCAGGCTGGTACGCGTTGCGCGGCCTCAACGACCCGAGCACCGCCGCCAAGCATTTTGCGCAAATCGCGGAGCTCGCCCAAGGGCCGATGTCGCTGTCGCGCGCCTATTACTGGCTCGGCCGTGCCGCCGAAGTCGGCGGGCCCGGCAATGCCAAGGATTTTTTCAGCCGTGCCGCCAGCTACGGCACGACCTTTTACGGCCAGCTCGCCGGCGAGCGTGTCGGCCGGAAGACCCTCAATATCGTCTACCCCCAGCCAAGTGCCGCCGACCGCCGGAATTTTGCCACCCGCGAGGCGGTCAGCGCCATCGAGCGGCTGCAGCAGGCAGGCTATGACCGCTATGCCGAAACCCTCTACCGCGACCTTGCCGGGCAGCTGAACAGCCCCGGCGAACTGGCGCTGCTTGCGGTGTTGGCGGAAAGACAAGGCAACCATTTCATGGCGCTGAAGGTCGGCAAGATCGCCGGCGCCCGCGGCATCGACGTAGGCGCGCTGTCGCATCCGCTCGGCGTCATTCCCGACACCGCCAACGTCTCCGGCTCGGGCAAGGCGCTGGCCTATGCGATTGCCCGGCAGGAAAGCGAGTTCAACATCGGCGCCGTCTCCAGCGCCGGCGCGCGCGGACTGCTGCAGCTGATGCCAGGCACGGCCAAGCAATTGGCGAAGAAGGCCGGCATGACCTTCTCGCAGGCGCGGCTGACCACCGATGCCGGCTACAATGCAACGCTGGGCGCCGCCTTTCTGGGCGAGCAGCTCGGCCGTTTCGACGGCTCCTACGTGCTGACCTTCGCCGGCTACAATGCCGGCCCCACCCGCGCCGCCCAGTGGGTGGCGAAATACGGCGATCCGCGCGGCAAGGACATCGATGCCATCGTCGACTGGATCGAGCGGATTCCCTATACGGAAACAAGAAGTTACGTCCAGCGCGTGATGGAGAACTACGAGGTCTACAAGATGCGTATCTCCGGCAAATACGACATTGTCGGGGATCTGGTGAACGGCCGGGGTTAGCCTTTCCTTCTCCCCCTGTGGGAGAAGGTGGCCGAGCGAAGCTCGGTCGGATGAGGGGTGCTCCAGCTTGGTTCCGACAGCGCTCCGTCCACCCCCCCAACCGTCTCGGCGCTAACGCGCCGATCCACCTTCTCCCACAAGGAGAGAAGGAAGAGCCCCCGATTTGACCGCCCCTGCCCTCGCCTGTAGCAGTCGCAAACGATCTGACAGCAGCACGGAATCGAGTGTACATGCCAAACGACGAAGGCTTCTCCGATTTCTTCTACGCCGCGCCGGACGGGCTGTCCCTGCACGCCCGCATCTACGGCGAAGCGAATTCCGGCCATTGGCCGGTCGTTTGCCTGCCCGGCCTGACCCGCAATTGCCGTGATTTCCACGAATTGGCGCTTTATCTGTCGACGCAGGCGAAGCGCAGGGTTGTCGCCTTCGATTATCGCGGGCGCGGGCAGTCCGCCTACGATGCCGATATCGGCCATTACAATATCGGCATCGAAGCCGGCGATATTCTCGCCGGGTTGGCAGCACTTGGCATCGAGGAGGCAGCCTTCATTGGGACGTCGCGCGGCGGACTGATCATCCATGTGCTCGGGGCGATGCGGCCGGCCGTGCTGAAGGCCATCGTCTTCAACGACATCGGCCCGGTGATCGAGTCGCAAGGTCTCGCCCGTATCCGCTCCTATCTCGACCTCGCGCCAAGGCCGAAGACGTACGCGGAGGTGGTCTGCGGCCTGCGCAGCACCCATAGCGGGGATTTTTCGGCGCTGACCGATGCGGATTGGGAGCGGATGGCGTCAGCCCTCTACCGCGAGACCGAGGAAGGGTTCTTGCCCGATTTCGATCCGAAACTGGTCGAGACGCTGGCGAGGCTCGATCCCAGCCGGCCGCTGCCCGATCTTTGGCCACAGTTCGACGCGCTGGTGGCCATCCCGATGCTCGTCATACGCGGCGCCAATTCGATGCTGCTGTCCGCCGAAACGCTCGAGCAGATGCGGACGCGCCATACCTATATCGAGACGATCACCGCCGACGGCCAGGGGCATGCACCGTTTTTGGAGTCCGGGATCCTGCCGGGCAGGATCGCTGGTTTTTTCGATCGAGCGGAGCGGCGGGGTGGTTAGAAGTAAAACTCAAGATCAAATAACCACCTTGAAAGCTTTACACGGACCCTATTTAGCGGTGACAGATTGTCGAAGTCGGTGCCCACGTTTCTTCCCTTCTCCCCCTGTGGGAGAAGGTGGATTGGCGCGTAGCGCCAAGACGGTTGAGGGGTGTTGGAAGAAATGAGGCGTTGGCGTTCCCTGGAACACCCCTCATCCGACCGAGCTGCGCTCGGCCACCTTCTCCCACAAGGGGAGAAGGGAGAGCCGTACGCGACCCAGATGGGCGACACTACCGGGATTTTGCTCTTTTCACCACGGTTTTCGGAGACTTTTCGCTCTTAGCCGGCTTATTCTTCTGCTCATCCATCGCTGAATGAGCAGACAAAGCGCTTGCGCCGCCACTGTCCGCGCCACTGCACCGCGGCGTCTCCAGCACGGTGACGCAGCCGTCGAGGTCGTTGGTGGCCAGATGGGCGTAGCGCATGGTCATCGACAGCGTCTGGTGACCGAGCCACATCTGCACACGCCTGATGTCGATGCCGCCCTGGACGAGACGCGAGGCACAAGTATGACGCAATATATGCGGCACGACCTGATCGTCGGCGCCAAGCCCGACCTCGGCCTTGGCATCGTTCCAGATGGCACGAAACTGCGCCTGGCTGAGCTTGGTGAACGGGCCTTTGGGCCGGCGGCCCTCGGTGGCCGGCAGCTTGATCACCTCTTTTACCCGCTCGGTCATCGGAATGGTGCGGCTGCGGCCGGACTTGGTGATCCAGAAACTGACGCGATGCTCCTGGATATCGTTCCAGATCAAACCCAGCGCTTCGCCGAGGCGGCAGCCGGTGTCGACGAGAAAGACGGAAAGCCGATAAGCGTCCTCGCTGCGGCTTTTGATGGCGGCGAACAACCGGGCCTCCTCGTCCCTTTCGAGGAAACGAATCCGTCCCGCCCGCTCCTTCTGGCGGCGGAACTCAGGCAGGCTGTGGATATCTCCCATCTTGTGAGCCTTGCGCAGCAGTTTGCTGAGGGCAGCCATCTTCCGGTTGATGGTTGCGTTGCTGTTGCCGCGCTGGCGCAAGGTGCCGATAAGATTGTCGAGGGTGCTTTGGTCAAAGGCGCTGAAACGCTCCCCAAGGAGGATCTCGTCTATTTCGCCGATGAAGGAGCTGACATTGTATTTATGCCGCCCGTCATCCCAAAGTATGTCCCGGTATGCTGAAAAAAGTTCTCCGATCCTGTGCGACTTTACTTCTCGTATCTTGTTGTAACTGTATTTTATCTTTGCAGTTTGAGAAGAAAACATCGAAAAATGATCAGAGGTTCCTCCCTCTTGAATCGCATCGTTCGTCATTATTCGCCACACCCCCGAGTGGATAGGCCTAGACCTACCTGCTTGGCGGTGCCCTTTCAAGAGTTTTAAGCGTTGCGGCCGATTTCATCCACCAGCGGCGGATCCCAACGACATCGTTCCACAACCCTGTTCAGCTACCGAACCCCCTTTTCCTTCTGTTTGCGACCAGTCGCGAAAACAAAACAGCCCGGGCGTTAAAGCGCCCGGGCTGGATTTCACTTGCCTTAAGTCCAGCCCTTAGAACGAGCGCTGGAAGCGGAGGAAGCCGCCAACGGCGTCTTTCTTGTTACCCGGGATGCCGGTCCAGTTGTATTCGTAGGGGCCCAGAACGCCGATGAGGCCGCCGTAGTTCTTCGTATCATGGTCATTGTGAGCATAGTCCACTTCGGCCGTGATCGTGAAGCCGGGAACGATGTCGTAGGCGATATTGGCCGCGACGCCAGCTTCCTTGGCTTCGTCATACGACGCCTGCAGGTTGAACGAGGTCTTCTCGTTGATGGTGTAGGTGCCACCACCCCAGACTGCCCAGTTGCCGCCCCACTGCTTGTAGAAGTTGCGCGGAGCGTTGTCGTCAGAGCCGTAGCCGGCCATCAGGAACAGCGACAGGTTCTGCATCGGGGTCACGTCGAGGCGAACCTTGGCAGACCATTCTTCCAGGCTGCTGTCATAGGCAGCAACACCGGAGATTGAGCCCCAGCCCTGCGTGTATTTGAGACCGCCAACTACATACGGAACAAAGCTATCGACCGAGTCGTGACCGAAATTGAAGGCAGTATTGTCGTCGTTAATCCAAAAACCTTCACCGGTTTCCAATGAAGCCACGGCTGAGAAGCCGTTGCCTGCATCGAAATAATACTGGACGACATTGGTGTCGAAGCCGCCATACGGAACGATCGTATCCTGGATGACGTTGCCGGCGTAGCCGGTGAACGTGTTGAAGGCTGTTTCGTCCTTACCGACGCGGAGACCGCCAAGCTGGATCCAGGCGAAGTTCAGCGAAACGCCTCTGCTGCCGAACTGAGAGCCGTCGACGCCCAGCCCGAGGTCGTGATAACCGGTTCCCCAGTTGAACCGGGTCTCGGTGTAGGTCTTCAAGGTGCCCATCTCGGTTTCCTGGCCGGTGTAGGTCCTCAGCGTGAAGCGGGCCTGCTTGTAGTAGCCGTCATTTTCGTTGATTTCGCCGTCCAGAAGATCCTTGCTGTCAAGGTATCGCGCGCCGTCGAACGAGCCAGCCTGGCCGACGCCGATGTCGTAGCGGACATAACCGCCGATGCGCAGGCAGATTTCGGTGCCGGGGATGTAGTAGTAGCCAGCGCCGTAGACGTCGCAAATCTTGACGTATTCAGCGGGTTCCGGCTCGGCGACGACGACGGCGTCGGCGGCGCGCGCACCGGAAACTGCGATCAGTGCCGCAG
>NZ_JAMYRO010000026.1:0-96348 GCF_040321495.1 Mesorhizobium sp. M0408
TTGCATCATGGGCTGCGCCTCCCATGGCAATGCACCCACTTGATGGGTGGGGGCCTGCATCAGCACGCGAGCGCCTGAATTGCCGGTCTCGCTCAGCTGCGGCTCAGTGGCAACGTCCTGCAGACGACTGTTCAGGGTCCTTTGCCTCTTCGCTGGTCTCAACTCCGCTGTATCATGCTCACGGTTGATGAGGACCTCCTCGCTTGGTAGCTGGTTGCTCCTGTCCTGTGCAGCGATCCGCTCGTCCAGCGCGCGCTGGTCGCCGTCGCGCCAGCTCAGGGGACGAAAGGACCCTGCGGGATCCGAGGCTTGGTGATGGTGCCCAGGCACGAAAGACGATGCCACAACAGCGTCGTCTTCATTAGCTTCCCCAAGGGGGAGATTCTCCGGCCAACTGAATGTCTCCTGCGGCCCGCTGCGCTGCGCAGCGGCGTCCCCCGTCCCAACGGGGCTTTCCTTAACCGCGTCTCGGGCGTGTCGGTCCATGAGTTCAAAGTTCGTGAGATAATTTGCCGTTCCAGATGTATCGTCACCCATGAGTCGGGCTTGTAGTGCCTGCCGATTGACGACGAGGTTGTTGAGGTTCAGGTCATCTGGCTGCCATCTTTGCAATCGCCCAACCAGCGCCCGCGTGCCGTCCACCACGTAGACTCCGCAATCCCACCTGTTGCTCTGCTGGGCCATGCGGGGTGAGTCCAGGCGGGCGCCCAGCCTTTTTGCGAACTCTTTTGCAAGCTCTTTATTGTATTCCCCGGCGGAGTCATAATGATGGGCAACCGGCCGTGCCCGGTCGCGGCGATCAACGAATAGCAGCGACCAATGGGTGCCGCGGTTCTCACGAGTCGTACCGGCATCGCTCACTGGCACGAACAGGAAGTCGGCTGTGTCGTTACCGTTCTGATTATGGACGATGCGCTGGAATGCGCTTAGCCTGTCGCTCTCGGAGCCGAAGCGCAGATGAGAATGGGCTACGAGGGGATCCACGAACCGCGTCCGGGCGGCGAGTTCTGGATTGTTCCCCTGCAACTCCTGCTCCAGGAGCTGGTAATCCCTCTGGATATGTTGGTCGCCTAGCAATTGCAATGCGCCGAGCACCCGCCCGTCTTCATTAGCTTTCCCAGGGAGCTTCTCTGGCCGACCCAATGCCTTCTGCGGCCCGCTATGCTGCGCAGCGGCGTCCCCAATGGCACGAGCCTCCATGCCGACTGCGTCTTCCGGACGAGCAGCAAGGGCAATTTCGCGCCTGAGTTCGGACTTCCGGAGATGAGCTAATGCACTGATCCCACCGGAGTTCATATAGCGCTTGGCATCTTCATCCAGCGACCCCTCGTGAAGCCGAGCCGCAATCCCCGGCTTGTTGTTTTCAACCAGGTATTGACTAAAACGTCTAAGAGCAGATCCATAGGTCTGAATGGTAGCGGGATTCGGCTCGGTCGCAGACGCTGCCTTGTACTCTTTGATGAGAGCCGCTGTGTATTTTCTGATGAGCGCGGCGTCGGCAGGGTCGGGAGTCAGGACAGCGCGGCCCAGCACTGGCGCTCCGCCCGCCCACGTCTTGAGACGACCCACTGCTCTAGCCACGTCCGAGGGGCCACGCCTGCTCTCGTACTCCGAGGGGCCAACCCTGCTCTCGTACTCCTTGAGATCCTGATCCAGCGCGTCAAGCCGAGCAGCAAATCCCGGCCTGTTATTATCAAAGAGCCAACGACCAAAGCCGAGAAGAGAATTTACATGGCGCTTGACCGAGCGCTCCCCGACCTTACCGGCATAGAGTGCTGACCTCAGCCCTTCGACAACAGTCGCATCGTTGGAATAAAGAGGACGCTTGTCGTGACCGGAGACCACTATTGAAGGATCTGGCTGCACCGCCGCCGGCACAGAACGAGCATGGTCACGCAACTCGACCGGTGCGGGATTCAGATCAACCACTGACGAATCCGGTGCATGATGATGGCGCGCCGTTGAGTGACCCGGCTGCAGCACCGAGGCACCTAGCATCGACCCACTGCCTCCGGCGTACGGCGCCGCGGCGTGTTCTTGTCCGCTCCCTTGCATCATGGGCTGCGCTTCCCATGGGGCCGCGGCTTCGATGAGGCTCAGGTCTCCCTGAGACGGATGAGGATGGAACGGGTCTGGCAGAGCCGGAACGCCGGGGGCGGGAATTTGGGCAGCGGCTCGGCGCGCCTCGCCCAAGCGCTGCTCAAAGCCCTCTTGCCCGGCCTGTGCCGCTTGCTCTTGAGATGCCGGGGGCTGCACCTGCCGCCAAGCTGTTACATTGGATAGGTCAAATTTGTGCCGGTTCACGCTAGCCTCACGTCCACAGATCAGCTGAGCAACCTACTTGGGCATACTTACGAGAAGCTGACGAGGTCCGCGGTCCCGAAGCGGGTAGGCCTAATTTTCTGCGCGCCGATTGCGCTGGCGCGACGTAGCCCGGCCTTTTGCCAGCTCGGCAGCTACGGCTCGCGAAGAGCGTCGTAAGGCTTGCGGAGCCGCCCCTCAGCTCCCGTCGAGGAGCAATCCACAATTCACATATTTGGAGATGGCTCGCTGGTTTACCGGTGTCGCTTTTACTTCCCGATTTCAAACAGGGAAAAGTTAGGTGTTGTTTAGGCAGCCCCGATTTTCCGCTAACGATTTCATTGGTCATTTGCCGAACCAATTACACAACCGAAAAGCAACTCCTTCCCCATCTCTCTCCGATGAAGCATGGTCCGCGGCACGTCGTGTAGCCCGCGAGCTGGATAAGATCCTCGATGGTGCGGGGCCCCGTCAGGCGCCGATCGAGCGGGCCGCCGCGGAGCTGCGCCTGTCGACCCGCCAGATCTACAATCTGCTGGCGCGCTACCGCATCCCCCGGACCGTGACGTCGCTGCTGCGCGCGACGGGGACGGGACTCGGAAAAAGCGCCTTGACCAGGGTATCGAGGAGATCATCGTGAAGACGCAGTGGCTCGTGGTGGAGGCTCCGCCGGCTCGCTCCCGTCGTGGCCGAGGTCCGGGCTCGCTGCGAGGAGGCCGGCCTGGCCACTCCATCCTATCTCACCGTCGCGCGTCGCATACCCTCGCTGTTCAGCCCCGAGGAGATCGCGAGGAAAAGATCAGCGAACCCGAAGCATCTTCAACGGCTCAAGGCGCGGCCGGGTTACATCCATGCCACGCACCCGCTGAATGTCTGCCAGATCGATCACACACCCACCGACATCAACTTCGTTGAGGTCGTCGACGGTGGTGGAACCTTCATCGGCCGCGCATATCTTACGATCGTTAGCGACGTGGCGACGCGCTGCATTCTCGGCTTCTGCCTCACCCTTGAGAAGCCATCGGCGCTGTCGGTCGCGCTCTGCCTCGCGCAGGCCATGTGTCCAAAGAAGGCATGGTTGGCCACGCATCCTGGTCGACGGCGCGCCACAACCAAAGCTTTTTGCCGGGCGATGGTGACGACCACTTCGTTCAGGTACAAGACATCATTCCGGCACGGCGGCTTGCGGCGCAAGCAGCGAGCGCAGTCCGGCCCGAACTTGATGCCCCACCGGCGACTTGTCTCATACGAAACCACGATGCCGCGTTCCAGCAGCATTTCCTCCACCAGGCGCAAGGCTCAGCGGAAACCGGAAATAAAGCCAGACCGCGTGGGCGATAATAGGCGGCGGAAATCGGGGGGCGTGTAGCTGACGGCGGGCGTATTCATGCCCCCCGGCGTCCATGTCGCAAATCTTGACGATTGCTTTGTGTGTCAAGCCCGCCGTCAACGCGTTCATATGCAGACATTGTGAAAATCGCCCTATTCCGCCTTTTTTTACCGCCCCTTAAGTCCCCCGCTCGCATGCTTGTCGATGCCATTGAACTCATAGCCATCGGCCAAGGATTTTGGAAAATATGTTTCCGCTCGCAGCAGAAAACGTGAGAGTCGCTGTAGGCCTAACGTTAAGGGGGAGAGAGCGGTTTGAATTGGACGAAATGTGTACCGGAGTACCGAGTCATGAAGCCCCGAGGTAATCTGGTCCGACTGCAATTTCAGGTGAATGAGAAGCGGCGACAGTTGCACCAGCTAGACATGATGATTGCCGATTTCGAACGCATGGCGCGAGAACTGGACTTCCAGATAAACGCCGAGGAAACGAAGGCCGGCATCTCCGATGTCAATCATTTCGCTTATCCGACGTTCGCCAAGGCCGCTCGCCTACGTCGTGACAACGTCAAGAATTCGCAATCGGACCTTCTGCGGCAGAGAACCGCAGCCGAGCCATGCCTCGCCGAGGCTGAAGCAGAGCTCTCCAAGGCGCAAATGCTAGAATCGCGCAGCGGCAGAGGCCACGACCTCGAACCCGGCAACCGAAGCGCCATGATCGGCTGAGCCGGACGGCTTCAGCGCGCCTCAATTCGCGACACCGACTGGCCGTTGGCGCGCGAGAGGCGTGCGGGCAGTGTAAAGATATCAGCGTCTTGATGCAGCGATAGCTGGCCGGGACGGCTGTCATGCTGCGGCGACATACGCGATTTTGTTCCAGATTTGCATAGCGGCGTTACGCAGGTATTGGGGGAAAGTGGAACTGGTTGGCAATCGGATCATCGGCGGAGACGAACCGCTGCCGGCGGACCGGCGCCTGGCGGCAACGCCTGGCGCTTTCGGCGGCGGCGGTAACGGCAAAGCAGGCTGGCCGCGTCGAGGATGAAGCGCCTGCGCGATGCCGTTCTGCTCACGGCCGGGAGACGGGGTCGGCCCCGCCGGCCGGATGCTGCTCGCTTGGCGCGGCACCGTAAAGTCAACCGACAGCTTATGAAGATGTGCGTACATTGGGCCATGTCAGAAGTTGCTCGTGGTCCGCTCTATGGTCGCCACGGCTTTCCCCCGAGATCATTGCGCACGCGGTATGGCTCTACTTTCGCTTTCCGCTCAGCCTGCGCATGGTTGAGGGCATGCTGGCGGCCCGCGGCATCATCGTCACGGATCAGACCGTTCGAAGCTGCGCGGAGAAATTCGGACGGAATTTCGCCCGAGAGATCAAGCGACGGTCAGCCGGCTGCCTGGGCGACAAATGGCATCTCGACGAATGTGTCGTGGCTATCAGTGGCAAGAAGCAGTGGCTCTGGCGTGCCGTCGATCAGGACGGCTTCGTCCTCGAAGTGCTGGTACAAAGCCGCCGAAATGCCAAGGCGGCAAAGCGTCTGATGCGCAAGTTGAAGGCTCAAGGGCAGACACCACGGATCATGATGACCGACAAGCTCCGATCCTATGATGCCGCCATGCGCGACCTCATGCCCGGCGTCGAACACCGGTCGCACACAGGCCTGAATAATCGAGCGGAAAATTCGCACCAGCCCACCCGACGACGCGAAAGGATCATGAAACGCTTCAAGTCGGCACGCCAGCTTCAGCGGTTCGTTTCCATCCATGATCCGATTGCCGACCTGCTCCACTTTCCCTGCAATGCGCTGTCATCGGCTCAACATCGAGACCTGCGTAACGCCGCCATGCATTGTGTCGCCACAGCGTCACAGCCGTCCCGGCCAGCTATCGCTGCATCAAGCCGCTGAAACTTACAGTGCCGGGCGCGCTGCTACCTGATTTTCCTTACCGCTCAATCAATCTGACAGCACCGATTCTTCTCAACCGCGGCATGCCCTAAATCGTCACTTGCGTTCCGATCTCGACGACGCGTCCGGTCGGGATCTGGAAATATTCGGTCGCATCGGCGGCCGTGCGTGCCAGGCCAATGAACAGCTTGTCCTGCCACACCGGCATGCCCGAATTGGGCGAGGCTTTGAGCGAGCGCCTCGACAGGAAGAAGGATGTCGTCATGATGTCAAACTTCCAGCCTTGCTTGCGGCAGGTCGCCAGCGCGCGCGGAATGTTGGGCTGCTCCATATAGCCGAAGGTCAGCGTCACCCGCATGAACAACTCGTTGACCGTCTCCATCTTGACCCGCTCGCTGTCGGGCACCAGCGGCTGCGGTGCGGTGACCACCGACAGAATGACGTTCTGCTCGTGCAGCACCTTGTAGTGCTTCAGGCTGTGCATCAGCGCTGTCGGCGCGCTTTGCGGATCGCTGGTCAGGAACACGGCGGTGCCGGACACCAGCTGCGGCTTCTTCTTCAACAGATTGCCGGCGAGGAAATCGAGCGGGATTTCGTTGCGGCGGGTCTTGTCGAAGAGATAGCGGCTGCCGCGCACCCAGGTCCACATTGCCAGAACGATGGTGAAGGCCACTGCCAGCGAGGCCCAGCCGCCCTCGAACACCTTGACGATGTTGGAGGCAAAGAAGCCGATGTCGATGAACGCGAACAGCGCCGTCATGGCGACCGCCACCCACAGGCGCCATTTCCAAATGCGCGTCATGACGACGAACAGCAGCACCGTCGTCACCAGCATGTTGCCGGTCACCGAGATGCCATAGGCCGAGGCCAGCTTGCTCGATTCGCCGAAACCGACCACCAGCAGCATCACCGCCAGCGCCAGCAACAGATTGACACGTGGCATGTAGATCTGGCCCGACTGCCGTTCCGAGGTGTGCAGGATTTCGAGACGCGGCAGCATATTGAGCTGCACCGCCTGCCGGGTCAGCGAGAAGGCGCCGGAGATCACCGCCTGGCTGGCGATAACCGTCGCGGCGGTTGCCAGCACCACCATCGGGATCAGCGTCCAGCCTTCGTTCATCTCGAAGAATGGGTGGCCGACGTGACCGTTCTTCGCCAGCACGAAAGCGCCCTGCCCAGCATAGTTGAGCAGCAGGCAGGGAAACACGATCCACAGCCAGGCGACCACGATGGGCCTGCATCCGAAATGGCCGAGATCGGCATAGAGCGCTTCTGCGCCGGTGACGGCAAGGAAGATGGCGCCGATGGTGACGAAAGCGACGTCGGGCGAATTGATCAGGAAGGCGACAATGTAATGCGGGCTGATCGCCCACAGGATTTCCGGGTCGGCGATGATCTGGTTGAGACCGGAAAGGCCGATCGCCAGGAACCATCCAGCGGTCACCGGACCGAAGACTAATCCCACCCCACCCGTGCCAAAGCGCTGCACCGCGAACACCATGGCGAGGATGACCAGGGTCAGCGGCACCACATAAGGCTGGAAAGCAGGCGTGACGACGTTCATGCCTTCGACGGCCGAAAGCACCGAAATCGCGGGCGTGATGACCGCGTCGCCGAAAAACAGCGAGGCGCCGACGATGCCGATGCCCAGGATCACCGCCGACCGCTTGGGGAAACTGCCGCGCGCTAGCGCCATTAGCGACAGCACGCCGCCCTCGCCGCCGTTATCGGCGCGCAGCACGAACATGATGTACTTGATGGTGACGATAATAGTCAGCGACCAGATGATCAGCGACAGCACGCCCAGGATATCGCCGCGCTCGGCGACATTGCCGCCCGACGACGCCACCAGCGCCTCACGGAACGCGTAGATCGGGCTGGTGCCAATATCGCCATAGACAACGCCGAGCGCGCCTAGCATCAGCACCTTGGGGCTTTGCTGTTCGATTGCCGGATGGCTCGACTGTTCGACGGGTTCTGCCTCGCTACCAGTATTGGTAAGGACCATGGACGACACTCCGATAAGGGGCGGCCCTCTACCTTTGCTGCACTGCAATATCAAGTGCCGCAACGTAATGGCTCCGTATGCGGACCGCATTTGTTGCCGCACCGGCGGATTGTCTCATACGAAACCACGATCCCGCTCCCGGGCCATTTCCTCGACGAGACACAGGCTCAAGGGGAACCTGATGGAGGGCCAGACCGGATCAGCGATGATCTGCGGCAGGAAACGATGGCGCTGCTTGTAGCTGACGGCATATCTTTCTCCTGTGTGTGTCTGCCAGACGAGCGGGCGGGCACGGAAGTGGTCGCGCTCTACTGCCAGACATACTCGTCGAACCTGATGAAAACCTGACTTGTACACCCAGCCCAAACAGGTGCGAGGGGTCGGTCTATTACCAAAGGCTCTGAGGGCTGATTCTCTAGGGTTCCCGCCTCGATTGATCCGTGACCCTTCTTGTGTACCGCCCCGGGTTGATCGGAGGCTCCAACTCCTGAGAAGGTGGAACCATGACAAGCAAGGCGACCAACAAGTTCTCTCCCGAGGTCCGGACCCCCGCGGTGCGGCTGGTTCTGGATCACGAACGCGAGCATACGTCGCGGTGGGCGGCGGTTTCATCGATCGCCGCCAAGATCGGCTGCACGGCGCAGACGCTGCATGAGGGGTGAAGAAGGCCGAGCGCGACAGTGGCGTGCAAGTCGGTGTGCCTACGGATGTGGCGACGAAACTCAAGGCTCTGGAACGCGAGAGCCGTGAGCTTCGCCAGGCCAACGAGATCCTTCGCAAGGCTTCCGCGTATTTTGCCCAGGCGAAGCTCGACCGCCGGTTCAGGCCACGATCGCGTTCATCGACGATCACCGCAAGGCGCATGGGGTCGAGCCGATCTGCAAGGTGCTGCCGATCGCCCCGTCGACCTACCACGACCATGTCGCCAAGCGCGTCGACCCCTGCCGGCTGTCGGCTCGGGCAAGATGGGATACAGCCTCGAAGGATGAGGTCCGACGGTTTGAGGCGAACTTCCGCGTCTACGGCGTTCGCAAGGTCTGGCGGCGGTTGCGTCGCGAGGGCTTCGACGTCGCCCGCTGCACGGTTGCCCGCTTGATGAAGGCCATGGACCTCGAAGGCATCGTCCGCGGCAAGCCGATCCGCACTACGGTGAGCGACAAGGCCGCACCTTGCCCTCTCGACCACGTCAACCGCCAGTTCCATGCTCCGGCGCCGAACATGCTGCGGGTCTCCGACTTCACCTGCGTCGCGACCTGGACGGGCTTCGTCTATGTGGCCTTTGTCATCGACACCTATGCCCGTCGGATCGTCGGCTGGCGGGTGAGCCGGACGGCGCATGCAGCCTTCGTTCTCGATGCCCTGGAACAGGCTCCATGATCGGCGGCCCGTGCAGGGAGGCGGGCTCATCCATCACAGGGATAGAGGCAGCCAAGGCGGATTCAACCGGTCGTCGCAACACCGGCATCATACTGTCCCCCAAGGAGCTGGTCGAGGACTTCGGCAGGTGTTTTACAGCCGAGCGTTTTGCGCGGTCTTGTGTTGATAGCATGGGCGACTGCGTCCAATCCCGGGCTGTGTGCCGACTGAGATCCGTGCCCTTTGGGAAGTACTGTCTCAGCAAGCCGTTGGTGTTTTCGTTGGAGTCTCGCTGCCACGGGCTTGGGGATCGCAGAAGTAAATCTCGAGCCCGGTGTCGATGCGCAGGTCGGCTGCTGCGCCATTTCCGCTCCATGGTCCCAAGTCAGCGACTGACGCAGTTGCTCGGGAAGTTTGCCCATGGATCGGGCTATGGCTCTGCGGACTGCTTCAGCGCCGTGGCCGGCAAGTGGTGGACCGTTCTTGATGCGCAGGCTCTGCTGATAGCCATGCATGCGCGGCAGGTGAAGCAGCATTGTGAAGCGTGAACTTCGTTCCACGAGCGTGCCGATCGCCGAGCTTCCGAAAGGATGAGGTCGCCTTCCCAATGTCCGGGGACAGCCCGATCGGCAATTTCGGCCGGACGGTCGCTTATGATAACGGCGTCTCCAATGAAGGGCTTGTTGCGCACTCGGGCCCGTTCGCGCGGTACGCGCAACGCTCGGCCTGAACGCAGACATGCGGTCAGTTCTCGGCGCAATGCTCCGCGTCCTTGAATGTACAAGGACTGATAGATCGTCTCGTGGCTGATCCGCATGGTTTGATCCTCTGGATAATCGATCTGAAGACCGATTTAGCGATCTGCTCGGGGCTCCAGGGCTGCCGACCACCTCCGGCTCTGCCGGTGAACAGCCCTCCGCATTTTCCATACCCACCTTGGGGCCCTCGAATGAGGCGCCATGCGGGTTGGTGACTTTGCTAGCCAAGCGCTCCTCAACATATTCACGCAGAGCCGGATTGACCGCCAGCTTGCCAGGAGGCCGCCGGGACGCACGATCGGCGTGCCATCAGGCGGCACTGGTCCGGTAATCCAGATTGCCGCTGCGCGTCGCGGCATTGCGCCTGACCTCCCGCGAGATTGTGCTCGGCGGCCGACCTAGCTTACGCGCAATGGCCCGGATGCCGATTCCCCGGCAAGCTCAAGCGCAATATCCTCGCGCTCCCGAAAGAAGGATATCGCCCCGAAGGCGGCTTTGCCCACGGCGCCAAATGCGTTGGCGGCATCCCTCCTGCACTCCGAAACCAGCGCGGACCAAGAGGCGTTGATATACCGGCATCCAGTGCGGCCTCCTCGCTCGAACGTCCCAAGGCAATAGCTTGCCAGAACCGGAAGCGATTCTCACGCTGTCAGGCAGGCGGACGCCCGGGCGAATCTAGCTTCTTTCGAGTGCACCGATCTGAAGCGCGTTGGTGAACCGTCATTGCAACCTCCAATCCCTTGGTGTTGCGACGACCGGTTGAATCCGCCCAATAGTCAGCATTCGATACACCGAGCGCTTGGCGGAGGCCGGCGTCGAACCCTCGGTGGGCAGTGTCGGCGACTCTTTCGATAATGCTCTCGCCGAAACGATGAACGGTCTTTACAAGGCCGAGGTGATCCATCGACGCGGACCCTGGCGCTCATTCGAGGCCGTCGAGTTCGCCACGCTCGAATGGGTCGACTGCTTCAACAATCGCCGGCTGCTGGAGCCCATCGGCAACATCCCGCCGGCCGAAGCCGAGGAACGCTACTACGCCATGTTGGATGAACCAGCCATAGCCGCGTGACTCAAACGAAACGGCCTCCGAAAAGCCCGGGGCGGTTCACATCGCATTTGATGCCAACTTCATCGTATTTTCTTCGTCTTAGACGGGCTTTTGGCAGACCCACAGAGCTGGGAACCCTTTGCCATACTACAACTGTAACATCATATCGGTTTAGCAGGTCAAGCTTCGGTGGTACCCTCATTGGGTAGAATAACTACTTTGGAGGCGAGCAATGGATCGCGATAACAAACGGGCACGCGCAGCTGCAAGATCATCTCAAGGCGTGGGGAGCAGTAGCCTCCGTGACGTTCCAGAGGGGCCATTGAGCGATGTTGCAGAACGGCTGGTAACCGCTAACCCGCGCGATACAGCGCGAAATCTTGGGGGCTTCAAAGGCCTCGGGACGCACGAGCGAACAGCCGTTCGGGGCACTCAACCCGGGCCAGAAACTGACCTCGCGAGATTTGAAAGGCGGGCCAATCAGCTTGGACGATCAGCCATCGATCTGGCCGAGAAATTAACAGCCGGATTGGGGTACACCCCGGATGACGTAGCGTTGCAGCAAGTCAGAGCGGTCAGTAATGTATGCCATTACCTAACGCCAGGGATGCAAGATGCTATTGTTAATCGCATTGGCAACATGGAGCCGTCGTCGCAAGCTCTCGGAGCTCTTTACGTTGCGCCACACTTCAGTAAGTTTAATGACGAAAATAAATCTCGCATTCTTGATCAGGCCATTGGATTGGCTTCTGATCCGGATGTCAATGTCAAGTTGACAGCATCCAATGCTATTCTCAACGCGTATCACCAGTTCGACGCAAATCAACAGGCCCAAGCTCACTCAGTTCCCGGCATGCAACACATCTTGCCGCACATGCCGCCGCCGCAGCATGCAGCAGAGGAACGGAGTGCGAATCTGGACGGCCACATAGCAGGTATTGAGGCTGCAGTCCGTGATACAGTAAGCCCGCAAACCTCCTATGAACAGCTGCAGCGGGGTGCTCAAGTCGGGCAGTCCATAAGCCACACCTACAATCACGCCCGAGAGGACCTAATGGAGGCCACCAGAAGCAGAGATCGCTCCGGCCGTTGAGGTCTCGGCCATGGTACAGTGACGCTTTCTCTCCCGAATTCCGTTTACGGCCTTGCCGTTTCCAATTCGCTGGCCGTTGAGGTACCTGCTTAGTGTAACTTTCAAAAACCACGTCTGCCGGGTGATGCGCTGCAAGCATCGCACCACCCGCTGCGGCATCGATCTGTCGAGCGGCGACATCGCGCGACGTCGGTTCGGTCTCTGAAGCACGCGCAGCATTAGCTACGGCTAATCCGGCAATGGAACAATGCTTTCAACAAAAACGACGCCCCCCAACATAGCCATTAGCATCGCGTGCTCACTCGCCGTGGGCTTCTGTGCGGCAAGTCTTTACGCAACCTTCCGCCACGGCGGTAGCGGCGAGGCTCTGATGGCGTTTGATGTCCGTGCCTTTTGGTTTGAGACGCCCTTCTGTTTGGGTTTCGCAACCCCCGTTTTCTATCGGGGCGCGGCTATCGTGCTCTCGACGTCCGCGGTCGTCTTGCTGATTCAGCAGATCGTATTGCGCCGCAAGCTCGAACACCACGGGACGGCTCGTTGGGCTCGAGTGGATGAAATGCGACGCACGGGATATCTGCGACGATACCGTGGCGTGACAGGGCCGGTGTTTGGGAAGACAAGTGGCCCTTTCTGGCCTGGCTACTACCTGACCAATGGCGAGCAGCCTCACAGCCTCATCGTTGCACCGACCCGCGCTGGCAAGGGCGTCGGCATAGTCATTCCAACGCTACTTACATTCAAAGGCTCGGTGATAGCTCTGGACGTCAAGGGGGAGCTCTTTGAGCTCACCTCGAGGGCGCGCAAAGCCGCAGGTGACGACGTGTTTAAATTCGCGCCGCTGGATTCGGAGCGGCGCACAAACTGCTACAATCCGCTGTTGGATCTTATAGCGCTGCCTCCACAGCAGCAATTCACCGAAGCCCGCCGCTTGGCCGCAAACTTGATTACGGCCAAGGGGGAGGGCGCGGAAGGTTTCGTCAGCGGCGCTCGAGATATCTTTGTCGCGGGAATCCTTGCCTGCATCGAGCGGGGCACGCCAACAATCGGCGCCGTCTATGACCTCTTCGCCCAGCCGGGGGAGAAGTTTAAGCTCTTCGCGCGACTCGCCATGGAGACCCAGAACAAAGAGGCACAACGCATCTTCGACGACATGGCGGGGAACGATACCAAAATCCTAACCTCCTACACTTCCGTGCTCGGCGATGGCGGGCTCAACCTGTGGGCGGATCCCGCTGTAAAGGCGGCTACAAGTCGCTCGGACTTTTCGGTATATGATCTTCGCCGTCGCAGAACGTGCATCTATCTTTGCGTTGGTCCGAACGACCTTGAGGTGATCGCGCCTTTGATACGCTTGTTTTTTCAGCAAATCGTTTCAATTCTGCAGCGGTCGCTGGCCCGCCGGGATGAAAAGCACGAGGTTCTCTTCCTGCTCGATGAGTTCAAGCACTTGGGTAAGCTGGAGGCGATCGAGACCGCAATCACGACTATCGCGGGCTACAAGGGGCGTTTCATGCTCATCATCCAAAGCCTTTCGGCACTGACGGGGGCTTATGGAGAGGCTGGCAAGCAGAATTTTCTCAGCAATACCGGACTGCAAGTGTTCATGGCCACGGCTGATGACGAGACTCCGAACTACATTTCCAAGGCCATCGGTGAATACACGTTTGAAGCCAAATCGATTTCCCACAGCCAGGCGCGAACGTTCGACTGGAACATTCAGAATTCACATCAAGGTGCACCGCTATTGCGTCCCGAACAGGTTCGGCTGCTCGATGACGACTACGAGATTGTTCTCATCAAAGGTCTGCCACCATTAAAATTGAGGAAGGTGCGTTATTTCTCGGATCGCATTCTGAAACGCATCTTTGAAAGCCAGACAGGCGCCCTCCCGGAGCCGGCGCCCTTGATGGGAGCAGAGGAGGCGCTCTCCGCAGAATCTCAACTCGATGACCCGCTGTGTGAATTGGCGCAGGACTTTGACGATACAGTTTGATGTGAGGCTAGTATGGACCCGCGAAATAGTAATCCATCCCGTGTAACAGCTTTGTCGCAGGTGCAGGACGCCGGCTTGGAAGACGGGCAAGCGGTCCAGGCCCGGCGAGTGGGCTTTGAGCAGCACGTGTCCGAGGCGCTCCGGCCGCTGTTCGATGGTCGAGCTGACGAGCCGCCAACCGATCCAGAGGAGCTTCTGCGACTGGAACAGGGGTTTCGCGAGGTGCTTCAGCGAGGGCAGGATCATCAAGCCGCCTCGTCTTTTTTCAGCAACCCAGGGATGCCCGCTGGACGGGATGACCTCAACAGAAGCGTGTCGGAGGCTTTCGCAAGCTCTGGGACGCCGGAGTTCGGGCCGCCGCCCCCAGTCTTGGCTGCCAGCGAACAGCAGATCCGCCCTTCGCCGGATGCGCTTGACCAGGGCAACCACCTGCCACCCGAGTGAGTCGTCCCAACAATGAACATTCCCCAGCGCTGTTGTGGCCAGCGGAGACGCACAGGGCCCTGAACACGCCGCAAGCCGTCGCCATTCAGCAGCAGCTGAGCGAAATCGGCAATTCAGGCGGCCGCGTGCCTATGCAGAGAGGGGCTGATGCGATCTCCGGACCGGTAGCTCTCGCCGTAATTGATCAGGCTGGTACTGTTGGAAGACTTGATCAGCCTCGTCACCCCAATCTCCAGCATAGCTCACTGTCACGCGGCCAACGTGCCTCCGTAGCTAACGTCTACGTCAGCGTTGAAGAAGTACCCTGCGCCACGGGATGTTTTGACCAGGCGAGGGTTGGCCGCATCAGCCTCCAGCTTTCGGCGCAAGCGCATGATTAGGACATCGATACTTCGATCGTACACCTCTTCTCCACGCACACGGCTCGCGAGCAAAAGCCGTTCTCTGGATAGCACGTTGCGGGGGTTCTCCAGAAATGCGATCAAGAGATTGAACTCACATGCGGTAAGCTTGACCTCGCCACGCTCCGCACAGATCAGTCGCCGCTGCTTCACGCTGAGCTTCCAGGCCCCAAAGCGAAATGAGCGCTGCTCTCTGGTTCGTGGACTAGAAATGCGCTGGCGTAGCGCTACTCGAATGCGGGCCAAGAATTCGCGCATCCCGAAAGGCTTGGGAATGAAATCGGTTGCGCCGAGCTCCAGTGCAACCACTTTTTCCGCCTCATCAAGCCGGTCGCCGCTGATCACTATGATAGGAACATCCGATTTTGTCGCCAGATTGCGGACGATCGCAAGTCCATCCTCCCGGCCTAGGTTAAGGTCGACAACCACGAGATCGACTGGCTCACGTGAAAGAACATAGTCAAACTGCTTGCTATCGTGGACTGCGGTTACCTTCAGGGCATGCATCGTGAGATACTCGGCGATGAGGCGCCGCATTGCGGCATCATCGTCAATGACAAGAACATGTTTCAACGGCACACCTTCAATCTTGAATCCCCTTGTCTAAACCTGTTGCCGAGCAACCCTGGGGCACGGACCCAGAACAGCTGCCCCTGATACCACTCGCCGTGGCGTGCGGCCAATGTGAGGCCGTGCTCGTCCTGGTCTTTTCATCCCCAGCGAATTGACCGCACCAAGGCAGCCCGTGGCCACCAGACAGGTTCAAGCGCCGACATGACCCTGCCGTGCGGTCCTTCGCTTTTTCGCTTCGAGCTCCCCCGTTGGTGCAGGCCTGCCAATATCACTCGAGTTTGACCTCATGGATGCCAGGTTTCCTGCTATGCCCTTGCATCCTGGTCATCCTGGAGTTTGCGGACCTGGATCATCTCGATATCCTCCGGCTCGTGGATCCAGCTCGGACATGGTTGAGCAGCGCGGCGTTTGGCTTGATCGGATAGGCGGTCGGCGGAAGAAGACCGTGATTCGCTGCAGCGGCCTTGTGCCAAATAGTATGTCTCCTGCCAAGCCGGCTTCGTCCAAGGTGGCCGGCGGCCTCAAATGCTGTTCGGGCGACCGGCAGGTCGCCGGTTGCGGTGAACGTCCGGGCTAACATTTCTCAGTTACTGCAACTCCTCCATCTTGAGCGTGTCACTATGCTTGTCCATTGCGCCGTCGGACTCCGTCAATGACGTGCGGATTTCTGCCGATGGGACTGTGCATGATCCACCCTTTGACGGCGGGAACAGCTGAACCAGGCTCGCACCAGGATGGGCTGCGCCGCCACGTCTTCCCAGTTGACCCTCTCCCCCGCGGATTTGCGCCTTCGAGCCAGCTTCGCGGACGAGCTCGCGTCTCAAGCAATGATCTGAGTGTGCAGGGCCGCGCATGGCTGCTCTTTGAGGACCGGCAGCATACCGGCAAAGTTGGGCTGCTTTATCGCCTTCGTCGATTCCCCACGGTGATCCCGAGCCTGAACAAACCCGCCAAGCTCCCCATTTTTGTCCTTGGCTTGGCGCTGACAGAAGTACCATCCATGACGCCGAAGTCGCGGCCCACACTCCAGGAGCAACGGACGGCCGGGACGAGCAATCCTGTACAGGAGTCATTGTACCAAGATGCTCCGGATGTCGCTGGCTGATCGGGCCCGCGCCACCCACGCATGCGCAAGATGCTCACCCACGCTGATACGAACACGGTCTTTGCTTCAGTTGAAACCGAAAAGCTGAACTTGAACATCACACAGTAACAAACCTCCCCGATAAGCGCGTGCCGGACAGGGCCAGAACCCGTCCGGCGGCTTGGAAAGGTAGGTGATAGGGAATGCTTATTGCAGCTTGGCCGCTGGCCATCGTCCTGATGACATCCATGTCACTCCCAGCCGAGCCCGCGCCACTTTCTCCGCGTGAGTTCCGCAGCCTGTCGCGCAAATGCGCCCCCTGGGTTGCGCCGTCCACCCTCGCCGCGATTGCCAAGATTGAAAGTGGCTTTGAAACGCTGGTGGCTCATGACAACACCACAGGTGAGCAGCTTCGCTGGATAGACCACCTGGAAGCCACGCGGGGCATCAAGGAACGCCTCGAAGCACAACATTCTGTCGATGTTGGATTGATGCAGATAAACAGCAAGAACTTTGCCATGCTCAATCTCACGCCGGAAAGGGCTTTCGAGCCCTGCGCCTCGCTTTCGGCTGCCGCCCACTTGCTTGAAAGCCGGTATGCCGGCGGCACCACTGCTGTGGCACAGCAACTGGCGCTTCGCCGTGCCATCTCGGCCTATAACACGGGCGACGTCACGCATGGCTTCGCCAACGGTTATGTACGCAAGGTCGAGTCGGCCGCAAAGGACATCTCAAGTCTCCTTGAGAGAACGCTGGAGCCGACTGCTCGAGATGTGCCGCACCTTGAGGCACCCGGTCGGAAAGCCGTGCCGCCTCTGCTCCAGCAGAGCCAACAGGCCAATAGAAAGAAGCAGCCCAACCAAGATTCTTGGGACATCTGGGGCTCGTATCAGCCGGACCGCTCCGGGGCCGATCCCTCCGATCCGACAGGCAGCCAGGCTGCGAAAGCACGGGAACCCGCGAACCCGAACAAACTCGTATTCGATTGAAACATGGAGATGCAATGATGACGCCACTCAAGATACTTCGTGCGCTTAAAACGCGTGTTCCTTCGCCTTTTTCCATGCTGCGCATGGCGGCTGAATATGTACCGGCCGCTGCTGCAGGCGCGGCGTGGACGGTCTTCTACAGCGGGCCAGCCGCGGCTCAGGTGACCGGAGGGACGGATCCTGCCAAGATGGTCCAGAATATCTGCACGTTCATACTTGGCCCCTTTGGACAATCACTGGCCGTGCTCGGGCTCGTAGCCATCGGTATCTCTTGGATGTTCGGTCGTGCTTCACTTGGCCTGGTTGCGGGTGTCGTTGGAGGGATCGTCATCATGTTCGGGGCCAGCTTCCTGGGCAAGGCGCTCATAGGCGGCGGCTGATGAGCGACCGGTTGGAAGTGAGCACCCTCTATGTGGCGGCGACGCGCCCCGCACTGTTTCTGGGGGTGCCGCTGACGCTGGCCGGATTGCTCATGATGTTGGCTGGGCTTGTTATCATTATCCTTCAGAACCCGCTCTACGAAATCGTTCTCGTGCCACTCTGGTTCGGAGCACGGCTGGTTGTTGAGCGTGACTATAACGCGGCAAGCGTCGTGCTGCTCTATTTGCAGACGGCCGGCAGAAGCGTGGACGGGCCGGTCTGGGGAGGCGCAAGCGTCAGCGCCAATCCGATCAGAGTGCCGAAACGCGGAAGAGGAATGGTGTAATGTTCGGCGCCAGCGGCCGGACCGAGAGGTCTGGCGAGATCTACCTTCCGTATGTTGGTCACGTAAGCGATCAGGTTGTCCTTCTGGAAGACGGATCGATCATGGCCATGGCACATGTGAACGGTGTGCCCTTTGATTTGGAAGACGCTGAGATGCGCAACTCGCGCTGCCGCGCGTTCAACACTCTCTTGCGCAACATCGCCGATGACAATGTCTCGATATACGCTCATCTTGTGAGACACAACGATGTGCCGGCGCCGGCGCCGCGCCAGTTTCAAAGTGCATTCGCTGGCAGTCTGAGCGAGGCCTACGAGCGTCGTGTGCTGTCGGGAAAGCTCTTTCGCAACGATCACTTCCTCACTTTGATCGTGTCCCCCCGCACCGCAATCGGCAAGATCGGCTTGCGGATTGCCAAGTCCCGCAGACGGAATGAGCACGATCTAGCCACCCAAATGCGGAGCCTGGAAGACCTCTGGCACATCACTGCTGGCGCACTCGGCGGTTACGGTCTGCGCCGGTTGGGCATTCGTGAGAAAGGCAACGTGCTCTTCACGGAAATCGGCGAGGCGCTTCGGCTCATGATGACTTGCCGGTTTCTTCCGGTTCCGATGGTTACCGGCTCACTTGGCGCCTCGATCTACACTGACCAGGTCATCTGCGGGAAGCGGGCGCTTGAGATTCGAAGGCCCGGGGATAGCTCCGTCGGATCATTGTTTTCGTTCCGTGAATATCCGGCGACGACGCGGCCGGGCATGCTAAATTCCTTGCTGTCCGCCAACTTCCCGCTTGTCCTGAGCCAGAGCTTTTCCTTCCTCACTCGCCCACAAGCTCATGCCAAACTAAGCCTTAAGTCCAGCCAGATGACGAGTGCCGGCGACAAGGCTCTCACCCAGATCAATGAACTTGCCGAGGCAGAGGACGCACTGGCAAGCAACGAATTCGTGATGGGTTCGCATCATCTGAGCCTGTGCGTCTATGCCGACAGCCTCAATAGCCTTGCAGATCGCGCAGCAAGTGCCCGCGCACGGCTGGCCGACGCGGGCGCCGTTATCGTCCAAGAGGGCATCGGCATGGAGGCCGCATATTGGTCCCAACTTCCGGGGAACAACAGGTGGCGCACGCGCCCGGGGGCGATCACCTCACACAATTTTGCCGGGCTCGTCTCATTTGAGAACTTCCCAAGCGGTTCCAGTTCCGGCCACTGGGGCAATGCTGTTGCGCGCTTTCGCACAAACGGTGGAACTTCTTTCGACTACATCCCCCATGAGAATGACGTCGGCATGACGGCAATATTCGGGCCCGTTGGCAAAGGCAAGACGACGCTGATGACCTTTGTCCTCGCGATGCTTGAGCAAAGCTTGGTCGATCGCAATGGTGCGATCGTCTTCTTCGACAAGGATCGGGGTGGTGAACTGCTGGTGCGAGCCACGGGAGGGACATATCTTGCGTTGCGCAGAGGCGCTCCGAGCGGCTTGGCCCCTCTGCGTGGACTGGACAACACCTCCGCCTCCCGGGACTTTCTGCGCGAGTGGTTGATGGCCCTGATCGAGAGTGACGGCCGTGGTCCGATCTCGCCGGAGGAAAGCCGTCGGCTGGAACGCGGCATTGTTCGTCAGCTTTCGTTCGAACCCCCTATGCGCTCACTTGCGGGCCTGCGCGAGTTCCTATTGCACAGCCCCTCCGAGGGCGCAGGAGCACGGCTGCAGCGGTGGTGTAGAGGGGGGGCGCTTGGATGGGCCTTTGACGGCGACGTGGACGAAGTAAGGCTGGATGCCTCCATTACGGGCTTCGACATGACGCAGCTCCTGGAATATGAGGAGGTCTGTGCACCGGCCGCCGCATACCTTCTGCATCGAGTGGGCGCTATCGTCGATGGTCGTCGGTTCGTCATGAGCTGCGACGAATTTCGATTCTATCTACTCAACCCCCAATTCTCGGCCGTTATCGACAAGTTCTTGCTCACGGTCCGCAAAAACAACGGCATGTTGATACTCGCAACGCAGCAGCCTGAACACGTTCTGGAATCGCCTCTCGGAGCTAGTCTCGTTGCGCAATGTATGACGAAAATTTTCTACCCATCACCGACGGCGGACCGCTCTGCGTATGTCGATGGCTTGAAGTGCACTGCGCAGGAGTTCGAGGCAATCCGCCAGGGAATGGCAATCGGCAGCCGCAAGTTTTTGCTCAAGCGCGATAGCGGGAGTATTGTTTGCGAATTCGATCTTGGGCAGATGCGCGAGTACGTAGCCGTACTCTCGGGGCGGGCCAACACAGTGCGCTTTGCCGACCAGCTTCGTAACCAGCACGGAGACGCCCCAAGTGGGTGGCTCGACAAGTTCATGGCCCGGTACCACGAAGTTCAAGACTGACGGAGGAATATTCATGAAATTTGCCAAACTTGCAGTAACGACCCTTGCTGCTTCCCTTCTGCTTCACGGACAGGCCCGTTCGCAATTTATCGTCAGCGACCCTGTAACAGAAACACAAGCGACCTTAACAGCGCTTTCCAATGCGGCGATCCTTGAGAGGTCAATCGAGACGCTCGCTACCACGATTGAAATGGTGACAATTCTAACGTCGTCATTCGCTGTCACGGGACTGCTAAGCTCACTGAACCAAGGAAATCACTACCCGTCGAGCAATAAGCTGGAGGAGCAGATGTTTGATGCTCGGGCGCCAGCTTCGATTATGGCCCGTAACATTGCGAAGGACCCAAATCGGATAGTCAACGGCACCGATTCAGAAGCGAAACTGTTACAGGGACAAATCGCCGGGGCCGCCAATGCCGCAGCTATTGCAGCCGACACTTTGGGCATGATGGACAAGCGCCTTAAGGATAACGCCGGCACGCTCGGTCAGCTTTCCCGCTCGGGAAATATTATGCAGGCCACCGTGACCAACGGTCTGGTCCTCAAGCAGATTCACGATGCGATGATCCAAAATGTCCAGGCCACGAGTCTGCTGACAATGGCCACTGCACAAGGGAGCCTTCACGCCGTGGAGGAGGCCGCCACGCAGCGTCGCGAACATCAGGACACCGCTAATATGTTTAGCATCCTCCCGTAAACCACACAGAGTTCATCAGGCTCAGCTGCGCTGATCAGGGACACATCAGGCTCACGCCATGAATTTCAAAATTCCCGCGCCATTCACGACTATACACACGATCTTTCATGGGGCCTTCACGTCCGGGCTGCACAAAGTGCTTGAAAACGTCCAAGCGGCGGTCAGTGCGCCTCTGGTTGCGTGTGTCACGCTCTGGATAATAATCCAAGGCTGTCTGGTCATGCGTGGTCAAGTCGATGCGCGCGGGGGTATCTCGCGCGTAATCATGGTGTCGATTGTCGTCGCCCTTATCTTAGGGCAGGCCAACTATCAGCAGTACATTGAAGCGCTCTTCGACGACACGATTCCGAGGTTGGCTCACGACATCAGTGGCAGCGACTTGCCCTTCATCGGAATCCCCCAGAAGCTCGATCTCATGTTTGCTTCAAGCCAGTATGTCTTTCAGCTGATTGCTTCCGAAATTGGGCCTATGAACGGCCAGGACATACTTGCTTTCGAGGGAGCGCAATGGATTTTCTACGGCGCGCTGTGGACAGCGTTCGAGATCTACGATGCCGTTGGAATTCTGACGAAGGTGCTCTTGACGATCGGCCCCCTGGTCCTTGTAGGCTACCTTTTTGATCACACTCGAGACATAGCCACCAGATGGATCGGCCAACTGCTCTCGTACGGGCTGCTGCTTCTCCTCCTCAACATCGTTGCAACGATAGTAATCGCTGCCGAAGCAGTCTCGCTGGCAGCCATGCTTTTGATGATCAAATTCTCGGGCACGACAGCAGCCAAGATCATCGGGCTTTACGAGCTCGACATGCTTTTCCTAGCTGGTGACGCTCTGATCGTCGCGCTTCCGACGATCGCCAGCAGCATCGCCGGCGGCTCTTGGGGAGGTGCGAACCGACCTCTTAACAGCCTCAATCGCCACTTTGCCAAAACGGCGGGTGGTTAATCAATCGACAAGCTCGGTGCCAAAAACATGAAATATTGCCTACTTCTGTCAATCCTCGCTTTGGCCGCCTGCAAGACGAGCCATGGGCTTGCGACATGCGCGGGTGCCCCATTCCAACTGAACGTGGGACAATGGGAAACCACCCCTGAGGATCTTCAGGTCGAATGCGCGGAAGAGCCAAAGTGAAAGTTCCTGAACATGCCCTTCTGGTGGAGAGAGAAACGCTAGCCGCCCACTATAAGAAGGTGGAAGCGTTTCAAACTTCACGAGCGAAGTCTGCGCGGCGCCTGTCAAAGGCCCTGATAGCCTTTGCCGCAGCGGCGGTCCTAGGAAATGTTGCCCAGGCATTTACCATTGCTGCCATGGTCCCGTTGGCCAAGCTCGTACCTGTGTTCCTCTGGGTCCGGCCGGATGGGACCGTCGACAGCGAAGTGTCAGTCTCTCGACTGCCGGCAACCCAAGACCGAGCCGTCATAAATGCTTCGCTGTGGGAATATGTACGCCTGCGCGAGGGGTACACAGCAGATACAGCCCAATACGCCTATGACCTCGTATCCAGTTTCAGCGCGCCGGCTGTGCGACAGCAATATCAAGATTTCTTCAACTATCCGAATCCCACCTCGCCGCAAGTCACGGTCGGCAAACGCGGCAAGCTCGAGGTCGGGCATATTTCTTCAAACGACATCAGTCCGGACGTTCAACAGATCCGTTACAAACGTACGCTTGTTGTCGATGGGCAGATGCCGATAGTGACCACCTGGACAGCTACCATCCGCTACGAGCGCTTGACGGGTCTGCCTGGGCAATCGAGGCTCACCAATCCGGGAGGTCTACTCGTCACTTCCTATCAAAGCTCGGAAGATAGCGTATCGAACCTGGGCTATGTGCAGCCATGACAAAAAGAGCGTTTCTCGCGCTGGTCTGTTCACTCTTCTTAACGATGGAAGCGTCCGCGGAAGACACACCACTTGCCGGCAAGCATGATGCGCGCATGCGCTACCTGGCTTACCGTCCTGACGAAGTGGTGCGCCTGTCTACCGCAGTGGGGGCAACGCTGGTTGTCACATTCGCGGCCAACGAGACAGTCGCAGCCGTGGCCGTTTCCAATAGCAAAGACCTGGCTGCGCTCCCGCGCGCCAACTATCTCTTTTTTAAGGCTAGCCGGATGCTCCCGCCGCAGCCGGTCATCGTGCTGGCCGAGAGTGAGTCCGGTACACGGAGATACGTCTTCAGTATTTCAACGAGAGCGATGCCAAAACTCGATGAGCAGCAACCTGACCTATACTACAGTGTGCAGTTCACCTATCCTGCTGATGAGGCTGCTGCTCAGAGAAAGGACGCAGAAAGGCGCTCGATTCTTGGTCAGGCCCGGGCGAAAGTGCTGCGCGACGAGAGAGTTCAGGATTTGTTGAATCGGCCCGCCGCAACTACCAGTCCGGACGAAAGCAATTTTCACTACGTCGCAAAGGGCGATCGATCGCTGGCGCCGCTGGAAGTTTTCGATAATGGCTTTACCACCGTATTTGGCTTCGCAAGCAATTCCCGCATACCCTCCCTCTACATTATCAATCCCGACGGCAAGGAAGCCGCTGCCAATTACACGGTCAAAGGAGACTATGTTGAAGTATCCGCAGTCGCCCGGGAATGGCGTCTGAGAGATGGCAATACGGTCTTGTCCATTTTCAACAGGGCTTATGACCCTGTGGGACGAGCGCCAGTGACCGGTACAGTGACACCCGACGTGTGGCGCGTTTTGAAAGGCCCGGCCGATGAATGAAACCGGCCCACAGTCGGGACATGATGTCCATGCCTCAGGATCGATGGTCTCGGAGCCGGCCCGCCGGCATGTTTCGGGATTGCAGAAGTTGGCCGTCGCTGCTCTTGTTCTCATCTCATCTCTATCGCTCATCTGGCTCGGCGGTCGTCCCAGCACACAAGACGAGCCAACTCAGCCAAAACCTCCAATTGTCGCCGACGCCGAGCCATTCCGCCCCGTGCCGATTGAGATTGCTCCCGAAGCTCCAGCACCCGTACAGGCGGCGCAGGCAGGAGATCCTGCGCCATCCACGCCGCCTCCGGCGCCAGCTGATCCGCCGCCGGAGGAAACACCAATTTTCGCCTACAGTGGCAGCGGTCAAATGCCCAACGACGGTCAGCGGAGCGAAGACAACCATAGGGATGCTCCCGCGACCTCGCATGAGATTTCAGACGCTGGCGATCTGACGGGGCGATTGAAGCCAGATATACAGGAGCCAAGCCGGGCCACACTTTTGCCGCACCCTGATCTCGTGATTACCCAAGGAACGATAATTCCCTGCATTTTGCAAACGGCAGTCGACACAAATTTACCGGGTTATGTGAAGTGCGTCTTACCTAAAGACGTCCGCGGCGCCACCAACAACGTGGTGCTTTTGGATCGCGGGACGACCGTGATTGGCGAGATCCAGCGTGGTCTCCAACAGGGGGATGCGCGTGTCTTCGTGCTGTGGACGCGCATCGAAACGCCTGACCATGCCCTCGTTTCGCTAGCGTCGCCGGGCGCTGACGAGCTCGGCCGCTCCGGAATGCCTGGCACGGTGGATAATCACTTCTGGCAGCGCTTTGGCGGAGCAATGCTCATGAGCGTCATTCAAGGCGCGTTTCAGGCCGCCGGTCAATACGCTGGCAGCTCAGGTGGAGGAAGCGGCATCAACAGCTTCCAGAGCAACGCCGGACAAGCCGTTGACACGACCCTTAGAGCAACGATCAACGTTCCGCCAACTCTGAAGAAAAACCAGGGAGATGCTGTATCGATCTTTGTGGCTCGGGACCTCGATTTCTCAGATGTATACGATCTTAGACCGATCGCCGTGGCGCCAGCCCCCCAACATCGCCAACGCCGGAGAGACAACAATGCGACCGGAGGCTGACCCTCAATTGCGTTTGCTTCTCAACCCTGTTTTGAAATGGCTTGAGGAGCCAAGGACCGAAGAGGTCGCTATCAACCGGCCTGGGGAAGCCTTTGTCCGACAGGCCGGCGTTTTCACGAAACATCCGCTACCGCTATCTTATGACGATCTGGAGGACATCGCGATCCTCGCTGGAGCGCTGCGCAAGCAAGATGTCGGACCGCAAAGCCCCCTCTGTGCGACTGAGCTGCCGAACGGAGAGCGGCTGCAGATCTGTTTGCCGCCCGCTGTTCCCTCAGGAACAATAAGCCTGACGATACGGCGTCCCTCAAGTCGTGTGACCGAACTCAAGGAAGTTTCTTCTCGCTACGAATACTCGCGTTGGAATCAATGGCGGTCACGAAAGGAGCGCCAAGAGCGGCAGGACGAAACGATTCTTCAGCACTACGACCATGGTGACTTGGAGCAATTTTTGCGAGCATGCGTTTGCGGGCGGCTCACGATGCTGCTTTGCGGACCTACTGGAAGCGGCAAAACGACAATGAGCAAGACTTTGATCAACGCTATACCCCCGCAAGAGAGGCTGATAAGTATCGAGGACACGCTCGAACTTGCAATCCCGCACGAGAACCATGTCCGGTTACTCTATCCGAAGGACCGAGCAAGCGTAGGTGCGGTGACAGCCGAGCAACTGTTGCAAGCCAGCTTGCGCATGCGCCCTGATCGAATATTGCTTGGCGAGATGCGCGATGATGCTGCTTGGGCCTACCTTAGCGAAGTCGTCTCCGGCCATGCGGGATCAATATCAACGATTCATGGGGCGGATCCGGTCCAAGGCTTTAAAAAGCTCTTTTCACTCGTCAAGAGCAGCCCGCAAGGAGCTGCTGTGGAAGACCACACGCTTCTTGACCTGCTGTCGGCTGCCATTGACGTCATTGTGCCGTTCAGTACCCACGGCGACGTGTATGAGGTGGGGGAGGTGTGGCTCGCCGCCGATGCCCGGCGACGCGGAGAGACAGTAGCCGACCTTCTTAACAAGCACTAAGGCTAGAGCACGTCGGGGATCGGTAAGTCGTTTGTGATACGATGGCGTAATTTGTTCAGATTGAACGTCCACTTTGATTTGAGGGAGGTGGATAATGGGAGGAGGACTGGGCGTAGACCTTCGGTCACAAGTCTGAAGTCTTCGGGCGCCCTGTCGGCGCGGCAAGTTGCGGCACGATTCGACTGGGTGTATCGAGCGCGTCCGCTGAATTGCGCGGGCGACGCTCACCGAGCTGGTGCCGATGCCTGCTTCAAAAGCGGCATCGACACCCGGCAGGTCGTACCCTTGATTTACCTAGCCGCGCTCAATGAGTGTCTTCAAAGCCGCCGAACGTGGTTCGGAATGACCGGTGGTAAATCGGGAAGTGCCCTATAGGGAATCCTCCTGGTATTGCCTCCAGGGGGTCCTCTCAATGAACAAAGCCGCAACCTGCCCTTGCGACCTCAGCTGGAGTTTGCGACGCAACCCATAGGAGGATCGATGCGCAGAGAAATCGCAGGCAGAGTCGGTGGCATTGTGGGCTGGCCGACCGACGGTTTCAGCCCGTCAACAGGTCTTCACGTGTTCCATCCCCGACTATTGCAGGCGTGCGGCTTGCATGCTCCCGCGATCACCCATCGGAAAGAGCGTTACGAACACTACGAAGAGTTGCGCGACTTCCGCTGTCGCCCCGGTCTTACAGCGGACGGTGACCTGTCCGACCTTGATAGGACGTGAAATGCGAACGCTGCTCATTGATCATCATGTGGATCTTACGCGCGCTGTGCGAGTTGCGCTCGGGGATAGCGGTTTTGCCGTTGATGTAGTTGGCAACCTGGAACAGGCGTCGAGGGCATTTTGTTGCGCAACCTATGAAATTCTCCTGCTGGAGTTGGCTCTGCCAGATGGCGATGGCTTGGGCTGGCTGAGACAGCTAAGGAGCAACGGGCATTCAGTTCCAACCCTCATTATGAGTAGCATCAACGATCTCGAGAAGCGGATTGCAATTTTCAACGGTGGCGCGGACGACTTTCTGCTCAAGCCCGTCTCTTTCGATGAGCTCATCGCCAGAATGAGAGCCATTCTGCGCCGGTCGACACAGGTGACCGACCCCATCGTTGTATTTGGCAATCTCAATTTCGATCCGATCGGCCGACAGGTTTCCGTCTCGGGTCATCCTCTGAAGATCGCACGCCGCGAACTATGTATTTTAGAGCATCTGCTTATCCGTGCAGGCCGCATCGTGCCTCGTGCGCAGTTGGAAGATCACCTCTATTCGTTCAACGACGAGGTATCTGCCAACGCGCTTGAAGTCGGAATCTATCGCTTACGTGGACACCTGAGTAGGTCAGGTGCAACGCCACGTATCACGACCATGCGCGGCATTGGTTACATTCTTGAATTGACTGAGGCGGCATCCGCATAGTTGGTCTAAATTGAAAGAACAGACTGCCTGCCCGTCGTCAGGTTGAGCTTGTGGCCATAATGGACATCGCGGCCGCCCTTGACGATGGTGTCGGCATGCGGTTCGAACGGCTCTGTCGCAAACCTTTTTGTAAGCGAGCATGGCAAGAAAAACGCCTCAGCTGTGGAGGAGCACGTGATGTTCAAGGGCCGCCATTTCGACCAGTCGGTGATCCTGCTGTGCGTGCGCTGGTACCTGGCCTACACTCTGAGCCTGCGCGATCTGGAAGAGATGATGGCCGAACGCGTTGAAGGTCGACCACTCCACTGTGCATCGCTGGGTTGCCCACTTCTCGCCGCAGCTGCTGGAGCGCTTCAACCGGCGCAAGCGTGTGGTCGGCAGCAAGTGGCATTGGACGAGACGTACATCAAGGTCCGCGGCCATGGATGTATCTCTACCGCGCTATCGACATCCTCGGCGATACGGTCGAGTTCTTCTTTAGCGAAAACCGTAACCTGGTGGCGGCCCAACGCTTCCTCCGCAAGGCGCTGACGCGCCATGGCCGGCCGGAGCGCATCGTCATCGACGGCAGCCAGACCAATTACGAAGCAATCCTTTCCTGCGACGCTGAAAGCCGGCTGCGGCAGCGATCGCGGCGACCGCTGAAGCCGATCCGCTCCGCAATAGCCGGCATCTCAACAATCGGATCGAACAGGATCACCGGCGTATCAAGCCGCATTCGATCCATGCTCGGCTTCAAGTCGCATGCGAACGACGTGGTTATCCTCTCCGGCATCGAGATGATCCACATGATGGGCAAGCGACAGGCGAGGTATGCCTACAAGTCTGTCGATCGCTGTTTCGATCTCCTCGCTGCCTGACGGACAGGCCGAAATGGCCGTTCACAACCCCATTTCCAGGTTTGCGACAGAGCCTTTTGTCGGCGTTGCCGGCTTCGAAGGGCCGGTGCGCGCCGAGCGCATCAAGATCACCCCCGGCCACCTTGCTGCGGCCACTCGCCGAGTACGAGGCGGTGGCCGGAGGGAGCTGGTGATGACGACCCTAGATCATGACCTGCTGATCGCAATCCTGGATCGGCTGAAGTTGACGGCGATCCGCGACCAGCTCGACACGCTCATGTCGAGCAAGATCGCGCAGTTCACGTTTGTCCGCGAACTCGACGGCTTCGGCTTCGACGCGCAGCCATCGGTCTGCTTCAGCCAAACGTATTCATAGGTATGGGACAGGCTGCTATGTCCGCCACCCACGCCTGCTCCGAGGCCCTCCAGGGCAATGGTCTGAGACCTGGGCTCAAGCCCTTCGGCGAGGAGGATGAGACGCCGCTGGAGCTCGGGTGCAAGCGCTGCCACGCCCGCTCCGAGGCCCCACAAGGCCGAAGCGCAGTCGTCGGGATCACGAGGCCCCTCGGCCACGACGACGAGACGCTGCTGGAGCCCGGTTGCAAGGCTGCCACAGATGGCCTGAACCTGAATCCGCCTTTCTTGAGGCGTTGCGACTATCATCGCGGCGACACGCAGCTCTTGATTTGTGTGCGAAATCCTCAGCAGATCCATCGGGCTGAGCCGCTCAGCAATATCAACGAGAATGTCCAGCGGCAGATCAAGGATACTCAGAGCAGGAAACGCTTGATCTTGAGGCTCAGAGCGCGTCTGCTCCACTATAGAACAGGATGATTCACCGGGTCTTTCAACGCCAGCCGCCGGTTCCGATGAGAGAATTGTCCCTGATATCACGCTCGATGGAGTTAAATGCCGAGATGGGCGCCTTGCCACGCTCCTCAATGCCCCTCATGATTCACCGCCTATAGCTACCAACTGAATGAATCATCGTGATTGTCGCGCAGCGGAATCCTCAAGGATCGGGCAGTTCGTAGGGGGCGCCGGTTTGACCAGGTTGAGCCCGCGAATTGCTCGATCGGAGAAGATGCTAATTCTCGACCATGCGGTGAGGCTCGAACGAGATCCTCGGGACGCACTCCAAGGTGTCGATCATGTTCGGCACACAAGGAAAGGGCGGCATTGCTGCCGCCCTGTTCCGCTGTAGGTTGATAGGGGCTGGATTAAAAATCCATACCGCCCATCCCGCCCATGCCGCCCATACCGCCGCCGCCCATGCCGCCAGGCATGCCGCCGCCAGCCGACTCCTTCTTCGGAGCCTCCGCGATCATGGCTTCGGTGGTGACGAGCAGGCTGGCGACCGAGGCCGCGTCCTGGAGGGCAGTGCGCACGACCTTGACCGGATCGACGATACCCATGGCGATCATGTCGCCATATTCGCCGGTCTGGGCGTTGTAGCCGTAGGTCGCGCCCTTGTTGTCGAGGATCTTGCCGGCAACGATCGAAGCTTCCGCACCTGCGTTCGAAGCGATCTGACGGGCCGGAGCCTGCAGTGCACGACGAACGATGTTGATGCCGGCAGCCTGGTCGGCATTGACGCCGGTGACCTTGATGTTGGCCGAAGCGCGCAGCAGTGCGACGCCGCCGCCTGCAACGATGCCTTCTTCCACGGCCGCGCGGGTCGCGTTGAGGGCGTCGTCGACGCGGTCCTTCTTTTCCTTGACTTCGACTTCCGTCGCGCCGCCGACGCGGATCACCGCAACGCCGCCGGCGAGCTTCGCCAGACGTTCCTGCAGCTTCTCCTTGTCGTAGTCCGACGTGGTCTCTTCGATCTGCTGCTTGATCTGGGCAACGCGGCCCTGGATCTCGTCCTTCTTGCCGGCGCCGTCGACGATGGTGGTGTTCTCCTTGGAGATCGACACCTTCTTGGCGCGGCCGAGCATGTTGAGGCCGACATTCTCGAGCTTGATGCCGAGGTCTTCCGAAATGACCTGGCCACCGGTGAGGATGGCGATGTCTTCCAGCATGGCCTTTCGGCGATCACCGAAGCCCGGCGCCTTGACGGCGGCGATCTTCAGGCCACCGCGCAGCTTGTTGACGACCAGCGTGGCCAGAGCCTCGCCTTCGACGTCTTCCGAGATGATGAGCAGCGGCTTAGAGGTCTGCACGACGGCTTCGAGAACCGGCAGCATGGCCTGAAGGTTGGAGAGCTTCTTCTCGTGCAGGAGGATGTAGACGTCCTCGAGCTCGGCAACCATCTTGTCGGCGTTGGTGACGAAGTAGGGCGAGAGATAGCCGCGGTCGAACTGCATGCCTTCGACGACTTCCAGCTCGGTCTCGGCGGTCTTGGCTTCCTCAACCGTGATGACGCCTTCGTTGCCGACCTTCTGCATCGCTTCGGCGATCATCTTGCCGACCGACTCGTCGCCATTGCCGGCGATCGTGCCGACCTGGGCAACTTCCTCGGAGGTCTTGATCTTCTTGGCAGCGTTGCCGAGAGCCGCGACGACTTCGGTCACGGCCAGGTCGATGCCGCGCTTCAGGTCCATCGGGTTCATACCGGCGGCAACCGCCTTGTTACCTTCCTGGACGATCGACTGCGCCAGGACGGTCGCGGTCGTGGTGCCATCACCGGCGATGTCGTTGGTCTTCGAAGCAACTTCGCGGATCATCTGCGCGCCCATGTTTTCGAACTTGTCGGAAAGTTCGATTTCCTTGGCGACGGTGACGCCGTCCTTGGTGATGCGCGGTGCGCCGAACGACTTGTCGATGACGACGTTGCGGCCCTTGGGACCGAGGGTCACCTTCACCGCATCGGCGAGGATGTTGATGCCGTGAAGCATGCGCTCACGGGCATCGCGGGAGAATTTTACGTCTTTGGCAGCCATTTTTTAGCTCCTGGCAGGGGCTTGCGATCAAGCCCGAAATTCAGTTGACGGTGAGGCCGATAATCAGCCGATGATGCCCATAATGTCGGATTCCTTCATGATCAGAAGGTCTTCGCCATTGAGCTTGACTTCGGTGCCCGACCACTTGCCGAACAGGATGCGGTCGCCGGCCTTGACGTCCAGCGGGACCAGCTTGCCGGCTTCGTCGCGAGCGCCGGAGCCGACGGCGATGATCTCGCCTTCCTGCGGCTTTTCCTTCGCCGTATCCGGGATGATGATCCCGCCGGCGGTCTTGGATTCGGATTCGACCCGGCGTACGACCACGCGGTCATGCAGCGGCCGGAAATTCGACTTTGCCATTTTTGGATTTCCTTGGTGCGGATGTTGAACGGTGCTCCGTTGCCGGAGCATGCCTAGCACTCAGCCGAAGCGAGTGCTAACGCGGCAATGAGATAAGCCGCAGGCTCCTGCTAGTCAAGACGGAAGAGCAAAGAGCAAAGAGAAAAGAGAAGACAGCAAAGAGCAGCTAGCAAAGAGCGTGTAAGCATCGAGCCTTTTATGTGAACAATGTCGGGTATCCGACATATATGGGGCGGCTCACCCTTTGTAATTGAGCTTTATTCAGATGGTACGATTGGTGCAACGGGTGTTGCATTTGAACTCATCCAGAGGCTCGCACGGGTGGTGCTGCGTCAGCTTGGTCATGTCGAGCTTCAGAAGGCCATTTTGGCATTGGTTCTGTTGCTCCTATTGCCATTCATGACCAGTCCTGCGCGCGTTAGCCGGCCGGCTAGATTCCAACCACGAGAGCGCCGCCGCTGAGACCCGCACCCGCCGCCGCCAGAAGGATTTTCTCTCCTGGCTGGAATGGCTTCATCTGGTTGGCGAGCGAGAGCGACAGCGGGACCGTCGCGGCCGAAGAGTTGCCGTATTCGGCAATCGTCTTGACAATTGCTTGGTCCGCAATGCCGAGGTTTCTTCCGACCGCGCCGAAAATCCGAGTATTGGCCTGATGCGGCACAAACCGGCCGACATTGTGTGGCCGCACTCCCGCAGTGGCTAGCGCGGTTGTCGAGCAATCGGTCATCATCTCGACGGCCTTTGCGAACACTTCGCGCCCGTCGGTCATCGTCATCCGGGTCTGCCCGAGGTCGAGGTCGCCATGGAACGGCGTGTTGCTTCCTCCTGCGGGAATCTGGATCAGCCCGTAGCGCGAGCCGTCCGAAGCCACCGAGGCACCGAGAATGCCCTGATCAGCATCATCGCACTGACCGATCACCAGGGCGCCGGCGGCATCGGCGAACAAGACTGAGCTCGCGCGCTCGGCTGGATTGATGCGGCGGCTGAGGATGTTGGCGGCGATGACCAGCGCTGGTTTGCCATGCAGGCGGGTGAACCCGTCCGCAAACATGAGCGCATAGATGAAGCCGGCGCAGGCGCCGGTCAGATCGACCGCGCCTGCGCGGCCAAGGCCAAGCTTGTGTGCGACCAGCGGCGCGCTTGGCGGCAGAAGATGGTCGGGCGTCGAGGTGGCAAGCAACAGCAGACCGATGTCGTGGCGCGCAATACCGGCGTTCACCAGCGCCATGTCGCCAGCCCGGGTGGCAAGACCCGACAGCGTGTCTTCGTCCGTTGCCCAGAACCGCGAACGGATTCCGGTACGCCTTTCGATCCAGCCCGGCTCGAGGCCGAGATTGCTCTCGATCTCGGCATTGGCCACCTTGCGCCCAGGCACGTGATGGCCAAGTCCGAGAATGCGCGACGACTTGCTCACGGCCTGGACCCGAAGCGTTCCCCGGCCTCCTCGATGGCGTCATAGAGTCGTTCGAGCTCGTCGCCTGCGATGCAATAGGGTGGCAGAAGGTAGAGGACATTGCCGAGCGGGCGCACAAGCAGGCCGCGCTCGAGGAAGAAAGCGCGCAGCTTCGGACCAATCTGGGCGAGATAACCTGCGGAACCGGTTCGCAGGTCGAGCGCCGCGATCGTTCCCGTGGCTCGACAGTCGGCAAAATATGGATTGTCCCGAAAGCGTTGCAGCCCGACGGCCTGCATCACGCTCAAGGCCGTGATCCGCCCGGCCACTGGCTCGTCGCGCCAGATCTCGACATTGGCGAGTGCTGCCGCACAGGCAATCGGATTGGCGGTGTAGGAGCTCGAATGGAAAAACGTCTTCTTCCGGTCCTCGGAATAGTGCGCCCGGAAGATGGCATCGGTGACAAGCGTTACGGCCAGCGGGATGGTGCCGCCGGTCAAGCCTTTGGAGGTGCACAGGATATCTGGAGAAATCGATGCCTGCTCGCAGGCGAACATGGTTCCGGTGCGTCCCCAGCCGGTCATCACCTCGTCGGCGATCAGCAGCGAGCCGGAGGCCTCAGTGATCTTCTTCAATTCGGCGAGAACCGATGCTGGATACATCAGCATGCCGCCGGCGCCCAGCACCAGCGGCTCGACGATCAAGGCTGCGGCTCGTCGATCGCGGGTCACAGCCTCGAAACGATCCAGCGTCTCCTGCTCGTGCCCCGCGGCCGGAAAGGGGATGATGTCGACCTCGAACAGCAAGGGTTCGTAGGCGGCGTTGAACACGCCACGCGCACCGACGCTCATCGTTCCAATCGTGTCACCATGATAGCTGTGCTCCATGACGACGATGCGCGAGCGCGGCGCGCCGATGTTGCGGAAATAACCGAGCGCCATCTTCAGCGCGACTTCGACTGAGGTCGAGCCACTGTCGGAATAGAACACCCAGTCGAGTCCAGCGGGAGCGAGGCCGACAAGCGCCTTGGCCAAGCGCTCTGCCGGCTCGTGCGTGAAGCCCGCAAAGATAATCTGGTCGAGGCTCGACGCGGTTGTCTCGATTGCCTTCATGATGCGGGGATGGCGGTGGCCATGTGTGACGACCCACCAGGAGGAGATGGCGTCCAGGATGCGGGCGCCGTCGGCCCTGTGGAGATAGGCGCCCTCAGTCAGGACGATTTCTGGGATCGCAGGCTCGAGCGCGTGCTGGGTGAAGGGATGCCACACATGAGACTGCGACATCAGTCACCTCCAGTAATCGAGGCGAAGGCGAAGCCGGCAACCATTGCGTCCCTCAGTGTTTTGCCCGTCAGCACATCGAGGTGCGGCAGCCTGCCGAGCTGCGGCGCACCGCTGAATTCCACGATGGTCCGTTGCGTATCGGCCATCTCATCGCCGATGAAAGCGATGCCCGCCAACGGGATGGAGCGGGCGCGGAGCGCCTCGACCGATAGCAAGGTGTGGTTGATGGTGCCGAGTGTGGTGCGGGCGCACAGAATAACGGGCAGCCGCCATTCAGCGAAGATGTCGATTAACCTTGTGCGCCGGTTGAGCGGCACCATTAGGCCGCCGGAGCCTTCGATGACGAGCGGCGTCGGTAGGACGGGAAAAGCAAGATCGGCAGCCTTGATCGCCACGCCGTCGATCTCGGCCGAACGATGCGGCGACAGCGGGCTCCGCAAGCGGTAGGCTTCCGGCAGCACGCGCTCTGAGGGCAAGCCGGCAAGCCGCGCGACAACCTCGCTGTCGGTCTCGCCGTCGAGGCCCGATTGCACCGGTTTCCAGTAAAAGCCGTCCAGCAAACCGGCGAGCCCAGCCGCAAACACGGTCTTGCCAACTCCGGTATCCGTTCCGGTGATGACGATGCGTTGGGTCATATCGCCTCCGGTGATGTTTGGGCCAACACCTCGACCAGCGCCTCGACCATGGCGGAAATGTCGGCTTCGCCGATATTGAGCGTCAGTGAGATGCGCAGCCGCGACGTGCCCTCGGGCACGGTCGGCGGACGAATGCCGCGTATGTCGAAGCCGCGGGCCTGCAGTGCCGCCGCCACCGCCATTGCGCGGCTGACGTCGCCGATGACAACTGGCTGGATCTGCGAGCCGCTGGGCTTTACGCCGCAGCGCTCGACCAACTGGCGGCTCGCGAAAGCGACCCGCTCATGCAGCTGAATACGGCGCATGGGCTCGTCGGCGAGCATTGCGAGCGCTTCGCGCGCCGCGACCGCCATCAGCGGCGATGGCGCAGTAGCGTAGATGAATGGCCGGCATCGGTTGACGAGATAGTCGCACAGCGTTCGCGGCGCTGTGACCAGCGCGCCGGAAGCGCCGAGCGCCTTGCCGCATGTATGGAGCGCTATGATGTTGTCCCGGCCCTCGAAAGCGGCGGCAAGGCCGCGGCCATCCGGTCCCCAGACACCGGTGGCATGCGCCTCGTCGACGACGAGGAACGTCTCGTGCCGATCGGCAAGCGCGACGAGGCTCTCCATCGGCGCGCGGTCGCCATCCATGCTGTAAAGGCTTTCGACCGCGATCCAGACGCGCCCCATGCCGCCTTCGGCGCGCCAGCGGGTGATGACATCCTCGACAGCGTCGACGTCGTTGTGCCCGGCCAGCCTGGCCTCGGCGCGCCCGGCCTGTGCACCCTCACGCATGCTGGCATGGGCAAGTTCGTCGAGGATCAGCAGGTCACCCTTCTGCGGCAGGGCGGTCAGCAGAGCGAAATTGGCTATGTAGCCGCTGCCGAAGAACAGCGCGCGCTCGGTCCCGAAGAATGCCGCCGCGTCTGCCTCCAATTCCTCATGCTCCGGCGCGTTGCCACGCAACAGCCGCGACCCGGTGGCGCCAACCGACGTGCCCCGCGCGATCGCCGCCGCAACCGATTCGCCAAGTCTTTTGGAGGCGGCAAGCCCGAGATAGTCGTTCGACGAGAAGTCGAGGCCGGCGCGCGGCTTCAGCGTCCGCAGCCGGTCCTTGCGCGCCAGTCCCTGCAAGGTCGCCTCATAGCGGGCAAGCGGTGCCCCGTTCATTGCGCCTCGAGTTCCATCGGCTCGATGCCGAGGCGCCGGAACAGCAGGGTATCCTTGTCCTCGCCGGGATTGTCCGCCGTCAGCAGCGTGTCCCCGACGAAAATCGAATTGGCACCGGCAAAAAAGCACAGCGCCTGCATCTCGTCGGTCATGGCGGTGCGGCCGGCCGAAAGTCGGATATGCGATTTCGGCATCATGATGCGCGCCAGCGCGATCACGCGCACGAATTCGATCGGCTCGATCGGCTTGGCGTCGGCAAGCGGGGTGCCGGCGATCGGAATCAGCATGTTGATCGGAACGCTTTGCGGATGTTCCGGCAGATTGGCCAGCGTCACCAGCATGTCGATCCGGTCCACCGGCTCCTCGCCCATGCCGACAATGCCGCCGCAGCAGACCTTGATGCCGGATTGGCGAACGTGCTCGAGCGTCTCGAGCCGGTCGGCAAAGCTGCGCGTGCTGATGATCTCGCTATAGTAGCGTTCCGACGTATCGATGTTGTGGTTGTAGTAGTCGAGACCAGCCTGCTTCATTCGAGCGGCCTGCTCAAGATCGAGCATGCCGAGCGTCATACAGGTCTCCATGCCCAGCGCCTTGACGCCTTCGACCATCGCCACGACCGCATCCATGTCGCGCGCCTTGGGGTTTCGCCAGGCCGCGCCCATGCAATAGCGGGTTGCGCCGGCGTCACGCGCTTTCTTCGCCTCGACGATGACGCGCCTGACCTCCATCAGCTTCGACGCCTTCAGGCCGGTCTCGTGATGCGCCGACTGGCTACAATAGCCGCAATCCTCCGGGCATCTGCCCGTCTTGATGCTGAGCAGCCGGCTGAGCTGGACCTTGTTGGGATCGAAATTCTGGCGGTGCACGGTTTGCGCGAGGAAGAGGAGATTGTTGAAGGGGGCATCGTGAAGTGCCCGAGCCTTCTCCAGGGTCCACGCTCCAGGGTCAGGGGATTGAGCCTGTGGCGATGTCTGCGTTGGACTCGCTGTTTGCATGTCCATGCTGTTCCTCCGGTTCTGCCTTGCTTTGCTGTCTGATTGATGACGATCGGAAAGGACAGTTGATTCGATCCTGTTCGTTCCTCAGGCGATCATGAGCCCCAATAGTCGAGGCCGATATCCAGGATCGGCGCGCTGTGGGTCAGTCGGCCGACTGAAATCAGATCAACGCCGGTCGCGGCAATCGCTCGCGCTGTATCGGATGCGATCCCGCCAGAAGCCTCGGTGATAGCACGGCCGCCAACGATTGCGACGGCGCGGCGAAGATCGGCGAGGGACATGTTGTCGAGCAGAACCGCATCGGGAGCGAAGCCAAGTACCTCCTCCAACTGGGCCAGCGTATCGACCTCGACCTCGATCTTGACGAGATGACCGGCCCGTCTTCGTGCTCGCTCGAGCGCCGGGCGAACGCCGCCTGCGATGGCGATGTGGTTGTCCTTGATCAGAATTGCGTCGTCGAGGCCGAAGCGGTGATTGGATCCGCCACCTGCGCGCACCGCATACTTTTCGACTGCCCGCAATCCGGGCGTCGTCTTGCGCGTGCAGACGATCTTCGCGCCATATCCACGAACCGCAGCGACGATCGATGCCGTTGCTGTAGCGATGCCGCTCAGATGGCACAAAAAATTGAGTGCCGTCCGTTCGGCTGTGAGAATGGCCCGGGCAGGGCCAACCACTGATGCAATGACCTCTCCATCCATGACATTGGAGCCGTCTGCCCGCTCCACCGAGATTTCGATATCAGGATCAATCAAGCGGAAAGCGAGCATCGCCAGATCGAGGCCGGCGACAACTCCGGACTGGCGCGCCGCCAGCACGGTTCCCGCTTGGCGTTCCTTCGGGACGATGGCCTCCGTGGTCAAGTCGCCGGCTCTGCCAAGGTCTTCAAGAAGAGCTGCCCTTACAAGCGGCTCAAGCATGACCGTGGGAAGCGGTGAGAGCGTCATCACTTTGCCCCTTCGAGGCTTGGCGAGTGTCCGAGTTCCCGCGCAGCGGCCAAGGCGGCTTCGAGGGTGATTTCGGACCGTCGGGCGACAGTCGCATGATGAGGAAAGTCTGTCCGGTAATGAGCGCCGCGGCTTTCTTCGCGCAACAGGGCGGCAACCGCGATCATCAGCCCGGCAGCCGCCGGATCCGAGGCCGCGTCCTTGCTATCGGCGAGCGGCAATAAGGCACGTGCGGCTGCTTTTAAACCTTCACCATCCCGGACGATGCCGAGTGCGCGCGACAGGAAAACACGCACCGGAATCGGAGCGGGCGATGGGTAAACGTCCGCAAACGCAGGCTTTGTTCTGCGAGCAGGCGTTCCGGCAACACTTTCAGCGACCCAGCGCGCGCACACGACGGCCTCGGTCAAGGAATTGCTGGCGAGCCTGTTGGCGCCATGCAGTCCTGTCGAAGCGACTTCGCCGCAGGCCCACAGCCCCTTGACGGACGTCCTACCGGAGCAGTCCACGGCAACGCCACCCATGTGGTAGTGTTGGGCCGGACGAATGGGGATGAGATCGCGCGCGGGATTGATGCCGGCTCCACGACAGGCTGATGCGATTGTCGGGAAGTGTCGAGCAAATTCCGGGCCAGGCCGTTGCCGCGCGTCGAGAAAAACACGGTGGCCGTTGGCAAGATGGTTCCAGACGGCGCGCGCCAAGACATCACGAGGCGCAAGTTCCGCCCCTGGCACGCTCTGGAGAAAAGCCTGGCCGGTTTCGTCGATCAGGGCAGCACCTTCGCCGCGGACGGCCTCGCTGATCAGCACCATAGGGCGTTCCGGGCCGTCAAGCGCGGTCGGGTGGAACTGGATGAACTCGAGGTCGGCAAGGACAGCTCCAGCGCGGGCCGCAAGCGCCAGGCCCTGTCCGCAACTGCCCCAAGGATTGGTGGTGTCGAGAAACAGTCCCCCGATCCCACCGGTGGCGAGGACGACCCGCCGTGAGCCGAAGAAGACAGGTCCTGTCGAGCCGCTCGCCCAGACGCCTCGGATCGCATTCTCTCGCACCGCCAGCCGGCGCGCTTCCACGCCCTCCACGACAACAATCGACGGAGTGGAACGCACAGCCGCGATCAGGGCACGCATGATCTCACGCCCGGTGCCGTCACCATGCGCATGAACGATGCGACGTCGGCTGTGTGCGGCCTCCAATCCGAGGCACAGTGAACCTTTCGGCGTACGGTCGAAAGGAACCCCAAAGCCCGCAAGCCCCTCTATCGCCTTGGGCGCGGCTTGGAGGATGCGGCTCGCCACGTCTGTGTCGCAGAGACCATCCCCGGCGGCAAGTGTATCGGCCAGGTGCAGTGCTGGATCGTCGTCTTCGCCGAAACTTGCAGCCAGACCACCCTGTGCCCAGGTGCTCGAATTGTCAGCTCCCAGCAGCGTCCTGGACAGAAGAAGCACCGGCTCCGGCGCCAGTTGAAGCGCGGTCATCAGTCCGGCGATGCCGCCGCCGACGATGATGGGCCGCCCGAAGAAGCTGCGGATATCGGCGCTCAAATTGCCAGCATCCGTTCGACCGCAAGCCGCGCGCGCCCGGCGATCCCGGGTTCGATGGTTATGACATGGTGGTTCTGCTCGAGCGCCATGCGGATGTTGGCAAGCGTGATCCGCTTCATGTGCGGGCACAAATTGCAGGGCCGGATGAACTCGACCTCTGGGTGCGCTAACGCGACGTTGTCGCTCATCGAACATTCCGTCATCAGCACGACACGTGCCGGCCTTTGCCTTTCGACATAGTCGGACATGGCAGCGGTCGAGCCGGAAAAATCTGCTTCAGCCACGACGTCGGGCGGGCATTCGGGATGCGCGAGCACGATCACGCCGGGATGGCTTTCGCGCAACTCGCGGATGTCGGCCGGTGTAAAGCGCTCATGCACCTCGCAATGCCCTTTCCAGGCGATGATCTGCACATCGGTCTGGGCGGCGATATTCTGGGCCAGATATTCGTCCGGCAACATGATCACCTGGGGAACGCCAAGGGATTGGACGACCGCCTTGGCGTTGCCGGATGTACAGCAGATATCCGACTCGGCTTTCACTTCGGCCGACGTGTTGACATAAGTGATGATCGGCACGCCGGGATAACGCTGGCGCATCAAGCGCACGTCTTCTGCCGTGATCGATTCCGCCAACGAACAGCCTGCCCGCAGGTCGGGAATGAGCACCGTCTTTTGCGGATTGAGCAGCTTGGCCGTTTCGGCCATGAAATGTACGCCGGCCAGCACGATGACTTGCGCCTCAATCGTCGCAGCCTTGCGGGCCAGTGCCAAACTGTCGCCGACGATGTCGGCCACGCAATGGAAGATCTCGGGCGTCTGATAGTTGTGCGCCAGGATGATGGCGTTGCGCTCGCGCTTCAATGCAAGGATCGCCTCGATATCCTCGACGAAAGCCGGCCATTCGATCGGCGGGATCACTCGTCGGACGCGCTCGTAGAGAAACGCGGCCGTCGGCAGCATGGCGCTCATCGACCCCTCCAGCTTATACTCTAGTTGAAAATAACCAGCATATACTTGCTGTGAGTATAAGGGATGTCAACCCCGCGCCAGCGGCAATTTTGTCCCGGCGATGACCCTCTCGTCGAGAGCGGCGTGGCGGAACCGGTAAAGCTTCGCTGGCCGGCCGCCGGTCTCCGTGGTGGCCTCTCCGGTCTCTTCGACCAGCTCCTGCTGCTCGATCAGGCGGCGAAAGTTCGGCTTGTGGATGAGCCTGCCGGCGAGCGCCTCCACGGTTCGCTGCAGCTGCAAAAGCGTGAAGACCGGCGGCATCAGCTCAAAGACGACCGGCCGGTATTTGATCTTGGAGCGCAGCCGCGCAATGCCGGTCGCCACGATGCGGCGATGATCGGCGACCATAGACTTGCTGGGCACCAGCGGAGGCGGCGTCGCGTCCCGTCCGCTTCCGGCCTCTTGGACCAGGCCTGCTTCGTAGACCAACTCATAGCGTTGAAGCGTGAGTTCCTCGTTCCAAAAGCGGTCGTCGAAGCCGAAGGCTATCGTCGCCCGCTGCCAGCGTTCACGTCGCGCGGCCGCGTCGCTGACGCCGTCTGCCCATTCAATCAGGCGCGGTCGCAGAACGTCCAGCACGACCGGAGGCGTGCCCGAGCGGTGGTCCTCCCATGGAAAATATTCATACCAACTCTGCCAGCCGCACTTGGGCGAGCCAGCTGCCTGTTCCTTGCGGGTCAATGCGAGATAGCTGATGGAGATGACGCGCTGCTGGCGCTCGGCGCCGATGCGATCCCGATCGGCGAAGGTGTAGAGTTGCTCAATATACCCCAGCGGATGGCCGGTCTGCTGCTCGACCCACCCCCTCAAACCGGATTGCAGCGATCGGTGCTCAAGCGCAAATGGTCCGGAGGACAGGGTGTCCGCCTGGCCGATGGTGAGGACACAGGGTTCACCGTCGTTTACGGCGACGACAAAGGCGATCAGGTCCACTTTGACTTCGTCGGCCTTGACGGCGGCTCTGTCTTTCCTGGGTCCTTTTGCCTGATCGTCCATGTTCGCGAAAGTGGTTGGCCAGCTCGGGGGCGCCTGAATCGATTTAACTGTAAGCGCGCCTGTCAGCACGTCAACACCGCAAAGCTGCACGGCCATTTTTAGCTCTTCGCACTTGCACAAAAATGTGGCAAACGCGACACCCGCGGTTGGTAACGTTGGGGAAGGAGGTTCCATTGAGTGCGTTTGGTGACACCAAGGCGATCACACCGCCGGATATTCGTTCGCGTAAAGGTGGGACGCCGCTCGTCTGCCTTACCGCCTACACGACGCCAGTCGCCCGGCTCGTCGATCCCCATTGCGATGTGGTGCTGGTCGGCGACAGCGTCGGCATGGTTCTCCACGGCCTGCCCTCCACGCTCGGTGTGACGCTGGAGATGATGATCACGCACGGCCAGGCCGTGCGCCGTGGCCTCGAGCAGGCGCTGATGGTCGTCGACTTGCCGTTCGGTTCCTTCGAGGAAAGCCCCGAGCAGGCTTTCCGCAATGCCGCGCGCGTCATGGCCGAGACCGGCTGCGGGGCCGTCAAGCTCGAAGGCGGCGAAACGATGGCAGAGACGATCGGCTTCCTCGCCGCGCGCGGCGTGCCGGTCATGGCCCATGTCGGCTTGACGCCGCAGGCGATCAACACCATCGGTGGCTACCGCGTGCAGGGCAGAGGCGGGGATGCCGAGCGCATCAGGCGCGACGCGCTTGCGGTGAGCGAAGCGGGCGCCTTTGCGGTCGTGCTGGAGAAGGTTCCCGAGGCGCTCGCCCGCCGGATTACCGGGGAGGTGGCGACCCCGACCATTGGCATCGGTGCCTCGGCAGCCTGTGACGGCCAGATTCTCGTCGTCGACGACATGCTGGGCCTCTTCGGCGACTTCCGGCCCAAATTCGTCAAGCGCTACGCTGAACTGGGGGAGGCCGCTGCGGCTGCGATCGCGGCCTATGCGCGGGAAGTGAAGGAGCGCCAGTTTCCGGCCGCCGAGCACGTGTTTGCCGATGCGCCCAAGCCCGCCGACGCGGACGCCACCAAGAGCGGAGAAGCAGCGTGAGCGTGCCGATTGTCAGGAGCGTTGCCCAGCTTCGCCAAATCGTCGCCGCATGGCGCCGCGAGGGCGTGAGGATTGCCGTCGTGCCAACGATGGGCGTCCTGCATGAGGGCCATCTCAGCCTGGTGCGCGCGGCACTCGTGAAGGCCGACCGGGTGATCGTGACGCTCTTCGTCAACCCGAAGCAATTCAACAGCCAGGCCGATCTCGCCGCGTATCCGAGCACTGAGGACGAGGATGCCGCCAAGCTGGCACCGCTTGGCGCGCACCTGCTTTATGCGCCGGATGCAGAGGAGATGTATCCGGCGGCCTTCGCCACGACCGTTTCGGTCTCCGGTGTCAGCGAGGGTCTGTGCGGTGCCTTCCGGCCGGGACATTTCGATGGCGTGGCGACCGTCGTCTCCAAGCTCTTCCTGCAGACCAGCGCTGACTTCGGCTTCTTTGGCGAAAAGGACTTTCAGCAGCTTCAGCTAGTCAGGCGTATGGCCCGGGACCTGGATATTCCAATCACCATTGTTCCTTGTCCGACAATCCGCGAAGCCGACGGTCTTGCACTATCATCGCGCAATGTCCGGCTCTCGCCAGCAGAGCGTGCTGTTGCCCCCGAGCTACCATCGGTCTTGCTCGAGACGGCTGAGCGGCTTGCCCGCGGCTCGCCCGTCCTGCCAACGCTTGCCGAAGCGCGCGCAGCAATTCTGGCTGCAGGCTATCGCGAGGTCGAATACCTAGAACTTCGCGACGAGGCAGATCTGCGACCGATGACAAGCCTTGACCAACCGGCACGCTTGCTTGTCGCGGCCTGGCTCGGCGGCACACGTCTCATAGACAACGTCAGAATATCACGGGTTTCACCAGATTAACGGGGTCCTCGGCACGCCCTGTATCCGTCCGGGATTGTTTAAAACAAGGTCTCTGCCTGGCATCGAGCGATCACGGAGGTTACGCAAAGCTCAAATGCATCGCGTGTTTGAGAACTTCGTCGAGCAACTGTCTGCAAGTGTTGATGCTGCCGATCTCCGTGAGGCAATGGCATCCGCTGCAGCCGGCTTCGATTTTCCGCTATTCGCCTATTTCACTTACCCGTCGGCCTCCGGCGACGCCCCGCAATTGATCTCAAACTATCCATCATCCTGGACATCACGTTATCTGCAACAGCGGTACCACAGTCTTGATCCGGTCATCCTGCGCGGGCTGCAAGGCTGGGATACCTTCGATTGGGGTGTGGATCGCGCTCGGCACTGTCTGCCGAATTCGCAGCAACAAATTCTGGAGAGTGCGGCTGAGTTTGGCATCCGCGGCGGCCTGACGATATCCATGCATGATCATTGCGGCCGGTTTGCTGCCCTGACCTTTGCTTCCGACGAGTCCCGCCCGCCTCTGTTGCGGTCACTGACACGTTACGAAAAAGCATTGCAGCTGGTGGCCATCAACTTTCATATCCATGTCCGGCGCAGGCTCGCCGACGATCGCGTGGTGGATGGTGTAACGCTCACCCCGCGGGAGTTCGAGTGCCTGAAATGGGCGGCGCGCGGCAAGTCGGCTTGGGTTATCAGCCAGCTTCTCGGCGTCTCAAAGCGCACCGTGACCTTTCATCTGGAAAACGCCAAGGCAAAGCTTGGCGTTCGAACGATCAACCAGGCCGTTGCACGACTGGTTGCCTCCGGCCAGGCGAGATCCTGATTCTTCTGCCACGATAGCTGTAAACCTCTACAGGCTGCATCGTTGCCAGCTTTGCCCTTCGATGGCGGGAACACATCCCGCACGGAGGCGACCATGATGCAGCTGATAACACCAGACCTTTACAACGAGTTCGCAAGCGAGCTCAAAGAGATGCACGGGCTCAGGTTTCGGGTGTTCAAGGAAAGGCTCGATTGGGAAGTTGATACCGAAGACCAGATGGAAACAGACCCGTTTGATGGTCTGAAGCCTGTCTATCTGCTCCTCAGGGGATCCGACTGGCGAATTCGCGGTTGCGTGCGTCTTTTGCCCAGCACCGGACCCACAATGTTGCGCGACACGTTCCCGGTGCTGCTGGGTGCTGACGTCATGCCCTCGACTGCCGACATATGGGAGAGCAGTCGTTTCGCGCTCGATCTCCCTCCGTCGGCGCCCAAGGCAGCGGGCGGGCTGGCCCAGGCAACCTACGAGCTCTTCGCGGGCATGATCGAGTTCGGCTTGGCCAAGGATCTGACCCGGATAGTAACGGTGACGGATACGCGCATGGAACGGATCCTTCGCCTCGCGACGTGGCCATTGTCGCGCATCGGACAACCCAAGTCCGTCGGCAAAACGGAGGCGGTGGCCGGGTTTCTCGAGATTTCCCGCGCGAGCCTTTTGCGCATCCGCAGCAGGGGACGTCTGAGCGGACCGGTACTGTGGCAACCGGTTCTAGGCCCGTCGGCATTGTGGACACCTGAGCCGTGAAGGATGCTGGTCTGCCCAAGGAAGCGACGGTCGGTCTTGAATGCTGGCCGGACTGGCGTCGTCACGAAGCTTACCACTACGCCAGACGATTGCCGCGCACTGCCTGGGCCTGGGAGTTTCTTCGGCGCAATCCACAATTCCAGCGCGACCACGCCAAAATGGCACCGTCCGCCTGCATTGTCGGAGCCCAGGCCGACATGAAGATAATCGAGTTGACGACAGGATCATCTTTCCTAAGACAATGGAGCCTCCTTTTTCGCGGACGCGCCACAGTCGGACGCTACGTCGGCAAGGGTTTTTTGGGATCCGCGCGACTGCGCCCGTATCCTACGAGCGGCCGCGGAGCCGGTTGGGCTCGACCGCGATTTTGAACCGCTTGATCTTTCTTCGCTCTCATGCTGCAAGGACATCCTGCTGACACCTGCCGGCGTGCAGCACGTGCTGCTGAGGGAGGACTGCCGGAGTCTGCAGATCGCCCTTTCCGGTGCATCCGTTCTCCGCCCGTTGCGGCTATATGTCGACGCGATCGTGCAGCCGCAGCACCTGAAGTTCCATGTCGCTGCCCTTCAGTTCCTGAACGACATCAATGGTTGCGGCCGCCTGGCAGCTGCTTGCTTTCCGCCGGAGCCCCGCGGAGCGCGTCTGCGTCTCGTGCTCCAGGCTTTGGATGGCTCGCTTGCGGGAGCATCTCATCAGGAGATCGCCATTGCCCTGTTCGGGAGACGCCGTGTCGAAGAAGATTGGTCTCATCCAGGTAGCCATCTTCGCGATCAGGTGCGTCGCGCCATCCAACGTGGCCGCTACCTGATGGGCGGCGGCTATAGACAATTCCTGATGTAATTCCGCTGACAGCTTAGTGATTGTCTTATTCGAAAACGCGCAGGCATCAATCTCCATTTCTCACTGCTATTGTGCCTTATACAAAACGTGACACGCGCCTAGCTAGCTGAACCCTTCTAACCCTATCGGAGAGGGCGCCGCGCGGACTGGCTCGGCCACATAACCACCGACGGGAGTTCCCCACCGTGGCTCCGCCCCCGGCGCTGTGCCGCACGTTGGTTCGAGACCGCTATGATGGTGAAACCTCTCGCCCGATGGTCCACAAGAAGGGGCCATCTCATGCACGATCTCGGCCATGACCACCGGTGGCTTCTTGCCGGCAGCACTCAGGCGACTATAACGGGCGCAGAGCCGACCCTGCGGCTTCCAGACATTCGTGTACAGCTTCAGACCCTCAAGCCGAGCCCGCAGGGCCTCGCTTACCTTTTACGGGGCGGCGGTACGTCCAAGCCGCTTCAACAGTTAAGAATTTCGCAAAGACGATACCCCCGGATCGTCGAGCTTCCGCTGCCACTTCCCGCATTCGCCGAGGCGGTCAATGACCCGCCCTTCACAATAGTTATCCGGCAAGCATCTGGATGCGAGAGATAATGTTGCCGGAGGCATCTCTCATGGCTTCTACACCTGCCTGAACGCCAGAACCGCGTTCGTGCCGCCAAAGGCGAAGGAGTTGCTCAGTGCCACGCGCACCTTGCGCTCGCGTGCCACATTGGGCGTGACGTCGAGATCGCAATCGGGGTCCAGCTCACGATAATTGGCAGTCGGCGGCACGACGCTCTCGCGGATAGCCATCACGCAGGCGATCAACTCGAGCGCGCCGGACGCGCCGAGGCAATGCGCGTGCATGGACTTGGTAGAAGAGATGGACATTGAGAAGGCGTGCTGACCGAAGACGCGCTTGATCGCCGCCGTCTCGATCTGGTCGTTGGCCTTGGTGCCGGTGCCGTGCGCGTTGAGATAGTCGACATCCTCGGCGTCCAGCCTGGCATCGGCAAGGCAGGCCCGCATTGCTGCCTCCGGCCCCTCGACAGTCGGCGCGACGATGTCGGACGCATCGGCGGAAAGGCCGGCACCGGCAATTTCGGCAAGGATGGTGGCGCCCCGAGCCAGGGCATGCTCGTAGCTTTCCAGCACCGCCATGCCGGCGCCTTCACCAAGCGACAGGCCCTGGCGATCGGCCGAGAATGGCCGGCAAGTATCGGGCGAAAGCACGCGGATCGCTTCCCATGCCTTCAGCACACCCCATATGAGCGGCGCTTCGCTGCCGCCGGCAAGCATCACGTCGGCCCGGCCGAGCCTGATCTGGTCCACCGCGCAGGCAATCGCATGGTTTGCCGAGGAACAGGCGGACGTGACGCCGAAGACCGGCCCGCGCAGGCCGAGACTCATGCTGACCTGGCCGGCAGCGGCACCCGGCATCGCCTTGGGTACAGTCAAGAGAGCGGCACGCTTACCGCCCAGAAGGATGGCGCGGTAGGTTTGCTCGATCGCATCCCACCCGCAGCCGCCAACGCCCACCGTCGCACCGAAGCGATAGCTATTTCCCTCTTTGGAGGAAAGTCCGGCCTGACGCATGGCTTCGCGCGCCGCAAGCACAGCGAGCAGGCTGAAGCGGTCCATGGAGATGAGTTGCTTGCCGTCGATGTCATGCTCCGGCAGCGCCTTGATCTCGGCACCGATCCTGACCCTCAATTCATGGAGCTCGGAGTTGACGATTGGGCCGATGGCGGAGCAGCCTTCTCGCATCTCTCTCCAAATGGCGGCGGCGTTGGTCCCAAGCCCGCAAATCCCGCCAATCCCAGTAATCACGACGCGCCTGTCCATTCACACCCCCTTAGCGAGCAAGCTGCGCACGGCTTCCACCATGTCCCCAACATTCTGGAGATCCGACCATGCCTCGGCCGTATTCATCTCGATCTCGATGCCGTAGGCCTGCTCCAGGTCCCAGAGAACGTCCGCCAATCCCAGTGAATCGATACCGAGCGAAGTCAGTCCCGTGGCAGCCGTTATCTCGCCGCCCGTGGCAGGCGCTATGCCGCCCTCCGACGCGGCGCGCTTCTTGATCATGGCGATTATTTCGTTGGCGAGTTGATCTGCCATCTTGTTCCTTTCCAGCTTGCGTTTTCGGCGTCGTTCAAAACCCGAGTCGCGTCGCGTTGCCAAAATTGCCCCTCATAGAGCCTGTGCGACCGACCAAGCCCAATGCCCATAGGAACCGGACGAGTTCCGGCTTCTGCGGCGTCAGCCCGATGAGGAAGAAAAGTCGCCGGCCTCCCGCTTTTGCGCCAGCACATCAAGAATCTGCGTGTAAATGGATAGGAACCGTCGTCAAACGTCAGCTAAACGCTGCGACGGTGGGTGCTGTCAGCGTATTCACTCGGCACCTCATATGTAATCGAGATGTTTCATAGCTCCGGACCATTGCGATCAACTATTGTACCGGTCCACCATTCGTCGGAGAGTTCGACATGATCGGAGCGCTGCCTCTCATTCCCAGTACAATCTCCACCGCACGCGACAGATTTCCTCTTTCGGGCTCTTCTCAAGGGACTCGCCACGCGATAGAGGCAGTGATCGGCGCACGTTAGGTCCTGCCAAGTCCATGCGACATTCCGGAAAATTGGTAAAATCGTTTGTTCCAATCAAATGCATCCACGCTATGGATAGCTAAGACATGCGTTTCAAGGGCTCGATCTGAATCTTCTCGTCGTTCTCGACGCGCTGCTGAGCGAGCGCGGCCTCACGGCGGCGGCACGCCGCATCAACCTAACCAAATTCATGGGGGTTGGTGGATGTGGCGCAAGCCGTTGAAATGACGTAGGATTTGGTTGCTTAAGCCGATCCGAACCATTTCCCGGAGACCACACCTACCATGAACGATCTTGCGCTGCCGCTGAGCGGTTTGTCATCAGTCGGCGGCAAGTCCGTCGTCGCCCGTTTCGACGGCGGCATGCTGTCGTCCAACAGCGGCGTTCTGGCCTTGGCCGAGGTGGAAAAGCGGTTGCGGGTGGCCGAGCGTCTGGCGCGTTGCATCGACGATCCGCGCTGCCCGGACCAGGTCGTCTACAGCCTGGCGGACATGATCGGCTTTCGACGCCAACCGGCTGCGCCGCGATCCGGTCTTCAAGATGGCCCAGGATGCGCTGCCGTCGGGTCGGGATCTGGCGTCGCAATCGACGCTGTGCCGGCTGGAGAACCTACCCGGCGTGCGGGAGCTGGTCGCGATGGGACGGGCGATGGTCGATCTCTATTGCGCCTCGTTCCGGCAGGTGCCGAAGCGGATCGTACTCGACATTGACGATACCTTCGACGCTGTGCACGGAGGCCAACAGCTTCGCCTGTTCAATGCCCACCATGACGAGTACGGCTTCCAGCCGATCGTCGTGTTCGATGGTGCGGGACGGTTCGTCAGCGCGATCCTGCGACCGGCCAAGCGGCCGAGTGGGGCTGAGATCCGCCCCCACCTGCGCCGTCTGGTGCGGGCGATCCGGATCAACTGGCCGAACATTCGAATCCTGCTCCGCGGCGATAGCCATTATTGCAACCCGCAGGTCATCGACTGGTGCCGCGCCAACGACGTCGACTTCATCTTTGGCCTCGCGCCCACCACGACCCTGCGCAAGCATGTCGCGGATCTGGAGGCCAGCACGACGGCGCGCTTCGAAGCGTCGGCCAAGACAGGCAAGGTCCGCAGGTTCAAGGAGTTCTTTGACGGCGCCGCCAGCTGGAGCCGCGTCGAGCGCATCATCGCCCGCGTCGAGGTCAGTGCCCAAGGTACTGACACCCGCTTCATCGTCACCAATCTGGCCGGTGGCAAGGCCAAGGCGCTCTACGCGGACCTTTACTGCCGGCGCGGAGCGGCCGAGAACCACATCAAATCGTGGAAGACGCATCTCGCCGCCGACCGCACATCCTGCACCAGAGCCACAGCCAACCAGTTCCGGCTTCTGCATGCCGGCGCCTACTGGATGATGTGGAGCCTGCGCGCCGCGATGCCGAAGCGTTCCAGCTTTGCCGTCGCCCAATTCGACACGCTGCGTTTGCGCCTCATCAAGATCGCCGCGCGGGTGGTCGAGATGAAGACGCAAATCCGCTTGCACCTGCCGACATTCTGCCCCGACCAGCGCATCCTGCGCATCGTCCTCGATCGCATCCCCCAACTCGCGACATAACGATGGGGCGCTGACGCCCCGAAACGAACCCGTCGACCGCAACCTGCAAACCCCCGCCTGCCATCACAACGGAGCAATCCCGGCGCCTGACGAGGCGCGTGGAAAAGCACCGCAACGACGACCACAACGTCGCTTCAGGCCGTCAAAAGCTTATCGCCGTGCATCAAGGCGGCTAGTTCTTCCGCTGCGGGAATCGGGTTTGAGTAAGACGGACGAAGCACTGAGAACCAACGCTTTCGTGATAGTGCATTCATGCCCCGAGAACTCCTGTTGACCGTTACGAACCCCAAGAAAGCCGGCGTTGAGTGAAACGGTCGCTGAACGTGCTCTGTGGCGTGCGCCGCCTGACTCTCGGTTTCGGCCATGCCGACTAACAGCGTATTGATAGGCCATCGCGGGCTAAGCTCTACCGGCGAAAGCCGCGTCAACAGCGGCAGGCAATCAGAAACTGGATCGGCGGCGACGATGATTATGATCAACGTGACGAACACGTGAATCATGCCGACGGCGCCGACGCTGCCGATGATGATGATGCCGATCATGCGTCGCTGATGCTGCCTAACTACAGTGCTTGTGATCATGCCGATCACCGCGTGATCACGAGCGGCGGCGCTTCGTGTCAGGTGCGTAGCCGGGATGGTCGCGCATGGCCGATTGTTCCTTCGTGCCGCGGGGTGTGGGCTTGCTTTCGATCATGAGGGCGTCAGGCGCAACGAGAAGTTTAGATCAGGGGCTCATCCATGGGCTGGATGATAGTTATCCCTACAATCAATTGTACCAATATTACCGAATACTACTACAAGATCCCCAATGAAAGCGGCCGGATGGGTATCCGTCTCGCGTGGGCTGAAGCTGCCGGCAACAATGGGAAGACGAACATGTGCGGGATTGTTGGCATCGTTGGGCAACAGCCGGTGTCGGATCGGTTGGTCGACGCATTGAAGCGTTTGGAATATCGCGGCTATGATTCCGCCGGCGTTGCGACGATCACCGAAGGTGCCTTGCACCGCCGGCGCGCCGAGGGCAAGCTCGTCAATCTCGAGAGGAGACTGAAGGAAGAGCCGCTGAGCGGCAACATCGGCATCGGCCATACGCGTTGGGCAACCCATGGGGCCTCGACGGAACGCAATGCGCACCCGCACTTTACCGACGGTGTCGCCGTCGTCCATAACGGGATCATCGAGAATTTCACCGAGCTGAAGGAGGAATTGGCGGCGGCTGGCGCCGAGTTCCAGACCGACACCGACACCGAGGTCGTCGCGCATCTCTTGGCAAGACACCGCCGGGAGGGCATGAGGCGGCAAGAGGCGATGCGTGCCATGCTGAAACGCGTCAGGGGCGCCTATGCGCTTGCCGTCCTCTTCGAAGATGATCCGTCGACCATCATGGCGGCGCGCAACGGACCACCGCTGGCGATCGGTCACGGCGACGGCGAGATGTTCCTGGGCTCCGACGCGATCGCGCTCGCTCCCTTCACCAATGAAATTACCTATCTCATCGAGGGCGACTGGGCCGTTGTCGGCAATTCGGGCGCCCATATCTTCGATTTCGACGGCCACCCCGTCGAGCGTCCGCGCCATACCTCCACGGCCGCGGCCGATCTGGCCAGCAAGGGCAATCATCGCCACTTCATGGAGAAGGAAATCTGCGAGCAGCCCGAAGTCATCGCTCATGCTCTCCGTCACTATAGCAACATCATAGAGAATCGCGCCGACATGGTTTCTGGCATCGATTTCGCCAGGATCCCGAGCTTGGCGATCTCGGCCTGCGGGACCGCCTATCTCGCCGGACTGATCGGAAAATACTGGTTCGAGCGCTACGCGCGCCTGACGGTTGAAATCGACGTTGCGTCCGAATTCCGTTACCGCGAGATCCCGTTGTCGCCGCAGTCGGCGGCTCTTTTCATTTCGCAGTCCGGCGAAACCGCCGATACGCTCGCATCGTTGAGGTACTGCAAGGAGCGTGGGCTGAAAATTGGCGCTATCGTCAATGCCTGCGAATCGACCATCGCTCGGGAGGCCGATGCGGTCTTCCCGATCCTTGCCGGACCGGAGATCGGCGTCGCCTCCACCAAGGCGTTTACCTGCCAGCTTGCCGTTCTAGCCGCACTCGCCATCGGCGCCGCCAGAGCCCGCGGGACCGTAACCGAAGACGAGCTGCAGGCGCTCGTCAGGAGCCTCGCCGAAGTGCCGCGCGTCATGGGCCAGGTACTCAACAGCATCCAGCCGGAGATCGAGTTCCTGTCGCGCGAACTGTCAAAGTGTCGTGACGTCCTGTATCTCGGCCGTGGCACCAGTTTCCCGCTAGCGATGGAAGGTGCGCTGAAGCTCAAGGAGATTTCCTACATCCATGCCGAGGGCTATGCGGCGGGTGAATTGAAGCACGGTCCGATCGCATTGATAGACGACAACATGCCAGTGATCGTCATCGCGCCCCATGATCGCTTTTTCGACAAGACCGTCTCCAACATGCAGGAAGTGGCTGCCCGTGGAGGGCGGATTATCCTCATCACCGATGAAAAAGGGGCAGCCGCATCGAAACTCGACACTATGCACACGCTCGTGCTGCCGGCTGTCGACGAGATTATCGCGCCGATGATCTTCTCGCTGCCGATACAGCTTCTTGCCTACCACACGGCGCTCTTCATGGGCACAGATGTAGACCAGCCGCGCAATCTCGCAAAATCGGTCACGGTCGAATGATTGCGAACCTTTATAGGTGGCGATGCTCGTCCATCGAAAGCGCTACCCCCTGTCTGGATCCGAAGCCCGGATGAACCAGATGACCATTGCTGCAATTTCGGGAAACTCGCCGTCGCCGCATCATGACAATCGCCATCCTTTTTTCGGCCGGTCGGGCGATTGCACAGGGCAGCCGGATCGAGCTTGCTCAAGCCGACGTCAGCACAAAAGCGCGCGGCCCTTTCGGCTGTTTCCTCGGGCGCCCCATCCTTTCGGTCTCCGAACAAGCATCGGCGGCTTAAAAAATTTCGTTAACAGCGGTGATCGATGTGTGATTCAAGCACAAGCGCGTCTTTCGCTGCATCGGCGGTGGAAATTGGTCGAAGGTATCAGCGTCCGCGAGGCTGGGTGGACGGTGCCGCGAATAGCCACTGGAGGCGTCAGGGGGAGTTCGAGTTGCTGTTCAAGAAGCCATCGGCGAGAGTGAGTCGTGTAGGATCGCAGGTCGAATGCGCTACAGCCGATCAGGCCATCTCAGGGTGGGCAGGTTCTTAGAACTTGATCAGAAGCAGGTGAGCCGCCATATTCCGACCCGGCTGCCAATTTCAAGTGGCCCATTCCATGGATGAGGCCGGTCCGGCCGAATGGACGTCCATTTTTTTGATTTGCTGGGTGTGCGCCAGGGTCGGGGAGGAAATCTCCCGATTTGTCAGGCGCTCCCATCTTCTTGGAGATGTTTATGAAGGATTCGCGCATTCCCGAGCCAGTCTTGACGGCTATGTCGCAGGGGACCCACATCATCCGCGCTTATCGTGAGCACCTTGGGTATTCAATCGAGGACCTCGCGGTGGCGTGCGGGCTTGCCGCTGAGGAAATCCAAAACATCGAGCGGGGTGTGAGGTACAACAAGGGCTATCGGGATCGGATAGCAAGATCGCTGTCCATACCTGTGGGAATTCTTGAGGCAGAGGCGGACATATCGGACGCCGCCTGATCAGTCGGATAATCTGCAATGGGTGGAAGACCGCTCTTGTGATGTGAAGTTTGCGGCTGATAGTCGTCGCTTGATTCCGTTGGACGCGAATGCCTTCTGGCGCAGTACCGCCAAGAGAATTCTCGTCCACTGTCCGATGGAACTGCACACGGGCTCGCCGAACACGAAGTTGGAACGCTTCGTCATGCTGTCTTAGGCGATATAGCCGCCCGGAGTGCTGCGACACGTGCACGATAGCATCGGCTCGCGACGATGGATTGCTAACAGCGAACTCATGCTGGTCGGCAAGGCGATACTGGCTGGAGCATCAACTCGGCCGACGAGAGTGGCCCCCCATCCTAGACTAGGCAGGATCGGCCGACATGGCCGGCATCGCGCGCCGCTCTGAAAAGAGCACAGCGGGCATCCAGACGCTGCCGGGTTGACTATGGGTGTCGGAACAGCAAAAAGGGGCCGCTCTTCATGAGTGGCGTGCGCCGGCAGTCTAACCCCAAGCCCCCCCGCCAGGCTGCCGGCGCGCTTCTAGGAACATCGAGGTAGGGCACTACGCTTCCTTGTCCGACTACGCCTCGATCAGATCCCGAGCAGCCAGCTAGTGTCCGACCGTCGCTTGCGCCTCTGCCCGCTGAGCCTTGTGCTTCCTCCAGCGAGTCAAGCCGATCACCATGGGTGTCGCCAGTTCTGGTGCTCACCCATGTGCCATTTGCGATCTCGTGTCGGTGAGAGCACCGCAAGCACCTCCCCTGCTACGGCAAGGCGGCTTGCGTCGCCCGTGTTGTTACTATTCTTCGCTGTGATCGGAGTTTTTTCGTGGCTTCGGAATCGGGACATTCGGCTTTGCAAAAAAATAGGCCGTCGTGGTCGATCGTCACGCCCCCGAGTTCGGCGGCACGATGGAATGACAACGGCAGCGCAAGCTCCATTTGCGCGAGGGGCTCGTCCCTTCAAATACTTGATGCATTTGCGCTTTGCGTCCTCCGTGCATGTTGCTCGATGCCAGGCGGAGACCTCTGTCTAAACGATCGCGCATCGATGCAACGCCCGCGCGTTGATCGCCATCATCGCGGCGATCGCTTTGCCGCGACCGCCGCGGCAGCGATGCGCATGCAAAAATTCACAGATGCATTCTAGCCAAATGCTAGCTGCCCAGCAAATGTCCGGCATTTCGCAAGGCCCCTAGGAAGAGACTGGCATGGCCGTTGGCATCGATCTTGGCCTGCATCGACAGGGGCATGCTGTGCCAGTTCTCCAAGGGCGTAGTGAAATGTGAGAACGTACCGTTGACGATGCACTGGTGGGTAACAAGACCCTGTCTGTCCAACGCCAGCACGCCGATCTGGTCGCCCTGATATCGGATGGCTGCGACCCGCTGGACCTCCGCGTCACCGTCGACCCGCACGTCGAAAAGCAGGATGCCGCGGCTCCTGGTGGCTACCTCGGCGGCCTTTTCAGCGAAGCTTAAGGAGAGCGAGCGGACGCTTTCGACCGCCAGCCGTAAAACCATCAAATCCAGTTCATCCACTGCCATAAGGTACCTGCGCGCAACACATGGGTGATAGCAATCGACCACACCGCTTGTTCACAGATGTCGGCTCACGACCGATCATTCAGGGTTTGCCGGTCAGTCCATTGACCGAGGGCGTGCTCCGGTTCGAACCGATCCTGAAGCGGAATGCGCTGGATCTACGGAACCCGAGGAGCAGGCCAGCCAAAGTTGCCGCGACAATTGATGTCGTGATCATTCCAGACATCTGCATCGGCGTCGCTGAACATCCCACTGGTAAGTCCGTTCTCTTGCGGCAAGCCCATCCTCGGGCCGTCTTGTACCTGAAACCCTCGCGGTGGCGTCCCTCGAAACTCGGGACCGCCGGGCGCTTGATCGTCGAGAACTTTGTTTACGAAGGTCCGGACCTCCTGCAGAGCATATTCCGGTGCGCTCGCCTTTGAGCATTCCGCTGAAGCGTGACGTTTCGCTAGTCCGTGTTCCTTGCAGGCTCACCGCGAGGGCGCCTTGCACACAGCGGCACGTCAGCGCATGAAACTCGTCCCCCGTTCACTTCACAAAATGGATTTCCTGAAGTACTGGGAGCGCAGAGAAATCTCCGGTCGCAGCCTACCCGGTTAAAACAAGGACCCAACAATGAAGACTCTCGTCGTCTGCTCCGGCGGATTGGACTCCGTCACCCTTGCTCACAAGGTGGCAGCGGAGCACGAACTCGCCGGCCTCTTATCTTTCGATTACGGCCAACGGCATAGGAAGGAATTGGGCTTCGCCGCCCTTTGTGCGGAGCGACTGAGCGTCCCGCACCGCATCATCGACATCCACGAGATCGGCGGCGGCCTTTCCGGCTCCGCGCTGACCGATAATGTGGACGTGCCCGACGGGCACTACGCCGAAGACACGATGAAGGTCACGGTGGTGCCGAACCGGAACGCCATCATGTTGGCCATTGCCTTCGGCTTCGCCGCAGCGCACGACGCTGACGCGGTGGCGACGGCCGTGCATGGTGGGGATCATTTCATTTATCCCGACTGCCGTCCGGCCTTCATCGACGCTTTCCAGATGATGCAGGACCACGCGCTCGACGGCTACGCGAAGATTCGCATTTATGCACCCTATGTGAATCTCACGAAGGCGGACATTGTTAGGAATGGAGCAGCATACGGCACGCCATTTGCGCAGACCTGGTCCTGCTACAAGGGCGCCGAGCGTCACTGCGGGAGGTGCGGGACCTGTGTCGAGCGGCGCGAGGCGTTTCATCTCTCTGGGCAGCCGGACCCCACCGACTACGAGGACTCCGACTTCTGGCTCGATGCGCTGCGAAGGAGGACCGCGTAATGTTCCGCATCACCAAGGAATTCCACTTCTCAGCCTCGCATCAGCTCACCTCGTTGCCACCCGATCACCAATGCGCGCGCCTGCACGGGCATAACTACATCGTTGAAGTGGAGCTTTCAGCGAATGGACTGAACGAGAACGGCTTCGTGCGCGACTATCACGATTTGGCGCCATTCAAACGCTACATCGACGAGAGCTTCGACCACCGACATCTCAACGACGTGCTGGGACATGAGCAAGTCACGGCGGAATATCTGGCCAGACATTTTTATGAATGGTGCAAGGCACGCCTGCCCGAAACCTCGGCCGTGCGGGTGAGCGAAACGCCGAAAACCTGGGCGGAATACCGGCCATGACCGATACGCATCCCGCAATCCGCGTGAGTGAGATTTTCGGGCCGACGATCCAGGGCGAGGGCGTGCTCATCGGTTTGCCGACGGTCTTCGTCAGAACCGGCGGGTGTGACTATCGCTGTTCCTGGTGCGACAGCCTGCATGCGGTGGACAATCAATTCCGCCATGAATGGGAGATGATGTCCATTGCCGCGGTGTGGCAAAACGTGCTTGCGCTTTCCGGTGGCCGCCCGCTGATGGTATCGCTGTCAGGCGGCAATCCGGCCATCCAGCCGCTCGGCGCGCTCATCGAGCGAGGCCATGGTGAAGGTTACCGTTTTGCGCTGGAGACCCAAGGTTCGGTGGCCAGGGACTGGTTTGCCGACCTTGACGTGCTAGTCCTCAGCCCAAAGCCGCCGTCAAGCCAAATGACGACCGATTGGGCCGCTTTCGAGGCCTGCCTTCAGGCGGCACAAGGCAGGCCGCAAGTCGTGCTCAAGCTCATTGTTTTCGACGAAAGGGACTACGCCTACGCGAAAGACGCCGCTGCGAGATTTCCGCGACTTCCGATCTATCTGCAACCCGGCAATCACACGCCGCCACGCCTCGCAAATGAAGACGCGCCTGTCGACCTTGACGGAATATTGAAGCGGATGGAGTGGCTGGTTGATAGCGTGACCCGCGACAGGTGGTTCGAAGCCCGTGTGCTGCCGCAGCTGCACGTTATGCTCTGGGCTAACAAGAGAGCCGTCTAGCCTAGGCCCGCTTTTCACTGAAACTGCGCCGGCGGATATTCGGGTGGACGGGTTGTCCCACGCTTGACGGCGCTGCCGGGGTGCTTGCGGACTTCTGCCACCGGCACCAAGAGCGTGGCCAGCCGCTTACGACTCGGATTGTTGCCGAGGCTCGGTTTCGACGGGCGTCCCTGGCGCGAACCAATCAAAGGGTTAGCGCGAGCCACGGGTGGATAGTATGGTGGTGCGATGCGGCGGCGCCTGCTGCAGCTGGCACGGTCCTTGCGTATTCTTGTTGCAAGGCCGAAGGGAGCTGTCGGCCGACAACCATGATCTGGCCAGGACGATTGTCGACTGCTTCCGATACAGAAAAGAGGCCGGACTCGACGTGGCGCTTCAGGGACTGCGAAATGGAATACGGCGCCGGAAGGCACGACCGGACGATATCGTCACTATGCCAAGACGCGTCTGGTCCGCTCCGAATCCTGTTTCGACACGACGGTCGCCGATCAACAGTGAAAAACATAGCGCAATCGGTTCACGATCGACTGAGAACCATGACCGTTCCTCTGCGGTGCTCAGACTGCCGCTGAGTGCCTGGCCGTTCCACTTTCGAAATATTTGTCGAACTTTGCCGCGATGCTCCTGACAAAGGGCCGGCTTTCCGCAGGCACGACGAAGCGGTCACCATCAAGTTCAAGCAACCGCGCAGGATCTTGGAGGGCCGTGGAACTCGCTCGGACGAGAAGTCTTTGGCCGGCTTTGCCAAAGCGCTCCACCAGTACGATCGCCGAGAAGCCGAAGTCACACATCAGCCGCTCGATGATCCAGCCGCGAACACGGTCGTCTTCGGAAAGCGCAATGCCACGGACCGCAGCCAGCCCACCGTTCTCGACCATGCGCCCATACTCGGCGGTCGAAGGCATGTTCTGTGCATAGCCCTGGCGAAACTGGCTGATGGATGACGGGCCAAGGGCGATCAAGGTCTCGCAGCGATCCTCGGTATAGCCCTGAAAGTTCCGGTGCAGTGTTCCGGCGCGGGCGGCAAGCGCGAGGGCATCGCCCGGTTTGGCGAAATGGTCGAGCCCGATTGCTTCGTATCCCTGGTCCACGATCGCCCGCGCCGCAAGTTGCGATTGAGCAAACCGCTCTGCCGGACCCGGCAGCCATGCCTCGTCGATCATCGTCTGATGTCTCTTGAACCACGGTACATGGGCGTAGCCAAAAAGCGCTATCCGATCTGGTTCCAGGGTTAATGCCTGCGCGACGGTGGAGGAGACACTCTCCCTGGTCTGGTGCGGCAAGCCGTAGAGCAAGTCCAGATTGACCGATTCGACGCCGCGCGAACGAACGCCGTCGACTACCGCTTTCGTCTGCAAAAAGCTCTGCTCGCGGTTAATTGCCTTTTGCACCTTCGGGTCAAAATCCTGGACGCCGAGGCTCGCACGGGTCATGCCGATTTCGGCGAGTGCGTCGAGGCGGGCATCGTCCATATCATTGGGTTCGATTTCGACGCCGATCTTGGCGCCGGGAAGAAAGGTGAAACTGTTGCGCAGGGCGGTTCCCAGCGCCACCAGATCCTCCGGTTTGAGCATCGTTGGCGAACCGCCGCCGAAATGGACGGCACGCACGCGGCCCTTGCCTGCGACGAGACTGGAGACGGTTGCGATCTCGGCATGCAGTGAGCGCAGATATGTGGTCACTGGTTCGTAGTGGCGTGTCTGCTTGGTGTGGCAAGCGCAGAACCAGCAAAGCTTGTCGCAATACGGGATGTGCAGATAGAGCGAGATCTCATCGCCATCGTTGAGCGCCTGCAGCCAGCCACGACAAATTGCAGCATCAATGCCTGTATGAAAATGCGGCGCTGTCGGATAACTGGTATAGCGCGGGACGTTCTCGCCAAGTCTGGCAGCTAGCTCCAGTCGCATGTCGTGGTCCACCGTGTTTGCGTCGCCGGAACTGTGGATGCTTGGATGAGCCTAAGCCCTGATTTCGATCAGCGTTCAGCACGGACAAACTGCCGCAAGGATTTTTCTACCGTCGATTGCTATCCTGCCCGCACTGGACCGGTAGAGCGATCGAATGACATTACGGCAGGACACTCACAGTTCCGGCATTCCCGTTCTTTGCCTGTCTTGCGAGGCACGGCACCGCGGTGTCTGTGGTGCGCTCGAACCAGACCATTTGGCTCAGCTCGCCAAGACGTCGTCGCGGCACAATATCGAGCCGGGGGTCGAACTGATCGGCGACGCCGAGGCGGTCGACTGTTATTCAAACGTGCTTTCAGGCGTGGTGAAGCTGACGAAGAGCCTTTCGGACGGCCGCCAGCAGATCGTCGGTCTCCAGTTCGCGCCGGATTTTCTGGGACGGCCCTTCAAGATGAAAAGCGCGATCAATGCGGAAGCGGCAACAGCTGTCTCGCTATGCTCGTTTCCGAGAGCGGCCATCGAACGGTTGATGAAGGAATCACCGGAATTTGTGCATCGCCTGTTCAAGCAGGCGCTGAACGAACTCGACGAGGCACGCGAATGGATGGTGACTCTGGGGCGCAAGACCGCACCGGAGAAGGTGGCGAGCTTTCTCCTCATGATCGCCCGGAACATCGATTCCAGTGTTGACCCGGCGGCTAGGTCGGCGTGCTTCGAGCTGCCGATGACGCGTGCCGACATCTCTGATTTCCTTGGAATTACAAACGAGACCGTGAGCCGTCAGCTGACCAGCCTGAGAATGGACGGCGTGATTCGGATCGAGAACAACCGTCGTGTCACCGTGGACAGCATGAGCCGGCTGGAACGGCGCTGCGGCGGCCGAGGCGCAACCGCCGTTTGAATGACACCGAAGCTGCATGGCCTACGTCACTTATTTCGTTCGGGGCAGGGCATGCTCGCGTTGGGCTTAGAAGAAGCCGCATAGCGACAGCCCGCTCTCCATCCGATCGCCTGAGCCAGGTGTGTTTCGGCCAACTCGTCGGCGAAGCATCCATCCTCGAGGTGCTCGACGTGCAACCGGCTGTTCCAGGCAGGATTGCACTCGGCCGAAGTCAATACGCTCATACGCAGGGGAAAATCGCCGTCTCCCCGAACCATGAATGTCACGAAGGCAGCGCAACGCTGGCGCTGCATGTCCCAAGGCATTGAAACGATCGACGTTCGGCAAGGCATCGGCCTACTTTCCAGCGTCACAGAAGGCGCGCTTCCCACACGCCCGCGATCGCCTCCATACCCGGCCAGACCGGGGACGCCGGGCCTGTCCATAAGCGTGGCGGCCGGTGCTGCGCTTCCACATTCGATCGCCACACTCTGATCGCACCGAACTCGATGCTGCTCGAAGCAAAATCGTGCGGCTCTGACATGGATCAGGGCGAGCAGGCCACGGCTGCGCAATAAGGCACTGCGGTTTGGCGCCCGCCGGAATTGGAAATCGGGGCTTGCGATGAAATTCGGCACAGAGATCGTCCTTCTAAGCCTGTTTGCGTTTGCGGCCCTGGTGGCTGCCGGCTTCGGCGTAGATGAACCTTTTCGCCGGCATATGTGGGTTTTGTTCTTCGCCGTGGCTGGCTTCACTGCGATTCTGTTGCGCAACACGGAGTTCAAGCCGGCAGTTCCGATCGACCCCGCCGCTTACATGGATGGGCCGATCCGCTACGGTGCCATCGCCACCGTATTCTGGGGCGTCGTCGGCATGCTGGTCGGCGTGGTCATCGCCCTGCAGCTCGCCTACCCCGATCTCAACATCCAGCCCTGGTTCAATTTCGGCCGACTGCGGCCTTTGCATACTTCCGGCGTGGTTTTTGCCTTCGGCGGCAATGCACTCATCTGCACGTCACTTTATGTCGTGCAGCGGACCTGCCGCGCGCGTCTGTTCGGCGGCGATCTCGGCTGGTTCGTGTTCTGGGGCTATCAGCTCTTCATCGTCATGGCGGCAACCGGCTACCTGCTCGGCATCACCGAGAGCCGCGAATACGCCGAGCCCGAATGGTATGTGGACCTGTGGCTGACCATTGTCTGGGTCGCCTATCTCATCCTGTTCCTCGGCACGATCCTGAAGCGCAAGGAACCGCACATCTATGTCGCCAACTGGTTCTACCTTGCCTTCATCGTCACCATCGCAATGCTGCATGTGATCAACAACCTGTCGATGCCGGTCTCCTTCCTGGGCTCCAAGAGCTATTCAGCCTTCTCCGGCGTACAGGACGCCCTGATGCAATGGTGGTACGGCCACAATGCCGTCGGCTTCTTCCTCACCGCCGGCTTCCTCGGGATGATGTATTATTTCGTGCCCAAGCAAGCCAACCGACCGGTCTATTCCTACCGGCTGTCGATCATCCACTTCTGGGCTTTGATCTTTCTCTACATCTGGGCCGGTCCGCACCACCTCCACTACACCGCCCTGCCGGACTGGGCCCAGACGCTCGGCATGGTGTTCTCAATCATGCTCTGGATGCCCTCGTGGGGCGGCATGATAAACGGCCTGATGACGCTCTCGGGCGCCTGGGACAAGCTGCGCACCGACCCGATCATCCGTATGATGGTGATGGCCATCGCCTTCTACGGGATGTCGACCTTCGAAGGCCCGATGATGTCAATCAAGGCCGTCAACTCGCTCTCGCACTACACCGACTGGACCATCGGTCACGTCCATTCGGGCGCGCTCGGCTGGGTTGGCATGATCTCGTTCGGCGCGATTTATTTCATGGTCCCGAAGTTATGGAATCGCGACCGGCTTTATTCGCTGCGGCTCGTCAACTGGCACTTCTGGCTGGCGACGCTTGGGATCGTCGTTTACGCCGCGGTGATGTGGGTCTCCGGCGTCATGCAGGGCCTGATGTGGCGCGAATACAACGAGCAGGGCTTCCTGGTCTACTCCTTCGCCGAAACCGTCGCCGCCATGCATCCCTACTACATCATGCGTGCCATCGGCGGCGCGATGTATCTGTCGGGCGCCCTCATCATGGCCTGGAACATCGCCATGACCATCCTCGGCTACCAGCGCGAGGAGGATCCGATGCCGCGCTCCATCCCCGCCCTCCAGCCTGTGCGATCAGGAGCCAGAAAATGGGCCTGATGGACAGACACGCGGTCATCGAGAAGAACGCCACACTTCTTCTCCTCGGGTCCCTGCTGGTCGTAACAATCGGCGGTATCGTCGAGATCGCGCCGCTCTTCTATCTCGACAACACCATCGAGAAGGTGGAAGGCATGCGGCCCTATTCGCCGCTCGAGCTCGCCGGGCGCAACATCTATGTACGTGAGGGCTGTTACCTCTGCCACAGCCAGATGATAAGGCCGTTCCGCGACGAGGTCGAGCGCTACGGCCACTATAGCCTGGCGGCCGAGTCGATGTACGACCACCCGTTCCAGTGGGGCTCGAAGCGCACCGGGCCGGATCTCGCCCGGGTCGGCGACCGCTACTCGAACGGATGGCACGTCCAGCATCTCACCGAGCCGCGTTCGGTGGTGCCGGAATCGATCATGCCGAGCTACGCGTTCCTGAAGGACATGCCCATCGAGGTGAAGGATTTCTCGACGCATCTGATCGCCAACAGCCGTGTCGGTGTGCCCTATTCAGACGACATGATCGCTCATGCCAATGCCGATCTCATGGCGCAGGCCGATGCGAATGCCGACACATCGGGCCTGGAGAGACGCTATCCGAAAGCCAAGGTTGGGGACTTCGACGGCGATCCGCAGCAGGTCACCGAAATGGATGCGCTGGTCGCCTATCTCCAGATGCTCGGCACGCTGGTCGATTTCAGGACCTATGACGAAGCCGCCGGTTACCGCTGAGGAGAATGGCGATGACCTACAATTTCATGCGGGAATTTGCCGACAGCTGGGGCCTGCTTGCCATGGCGCTTTTCTTCCTCGGATGCGTTGCCTTTGCACTTCGTCCCGGCAGCCGAAGGCAAGCCGAGAGAGCCGCTCACATTCCTCTCAAGGACGACTGATCATGGGCAGCGAGCATATCGACGAGGTTTCGGGTATCTCGACGACCGGCCATGAGTGGGACGGCATCAAGGAACTCAACAACCCGCTTCCGCGCTGGTGGGTCATCACCTTCTACATCACCATTGCCTGGGCGATCGGCTACACCGTCGTCTATCCGGCATGGCCGATGCTGACTTCCGCGACCAGGGGTGTGCTGGGGTATTCGAGCCGCAGAGACGTCAAGAATGAACTGGCCGCGGCCGAAGTGGCCAAGGGTAAATTTGTGAATGCCATTCAGGCGAAGACCGTCTCCGAGATTACTGCCGACGATACGCTACGCGAATTCGCCGTCGCAGCAGGTGGCGCCGCGTTCAAGGTCAATTGCGTGCAGTGCCATGGCTCGGGCGCTCAAGGGTCCAAGGGTTTTCCCAACCTAAACGACGACGATTGGCTGTGGGGTGGCAACGCCGAACAGATCCAGCAGACGATTGCGCACGGCATCCGCTTCGCATCAGACCCGGATACGCGCCTGTCGGAAATGCCTGCTTTTGGCGACATCATCACGACGGATCAGATCAAGCAGGTCGGCGCCTATGTCGCAAGCCTCTCCGATCCTGTTCAGGACACAAGCCTGATCGAACTCGGCGCCAATGTTTTCGCCGAGAATTGTGCGGCCTGTCATGGTGAGAATGCAAAGGGCAACAGGGAGCTCGGCGCACCCGACCTGACCGACGCGATCTGGCTTTACGGGTCTGGCGAAACAGCCATCGCCGCGCAGGTCCGCGCCCCGAGGCATGGCGTCATGCCGGCCTGGATCGGGCGTCTCGGCGAGATCAAGGTCAAGGAACTCGCGGTCTATGTCCATTCGCTTGGCGGCGGAGAATAGGAACGCAAGCCTATTCTCGTCCTCCCCCCAACCGCCAAGCGACGAGGCCCGGCGCGAGCCGGGCCTCGGCATCATCCAGAAACCGATGGGTCGGGCTTCCGGCGAAATCGTCGCTGGTGACTGGAGCTTCTCGTGCTCGATAACACGCAAATAGAACGGCTCGAAGCCGATGCGGTCAACTCCGCCAAGACCCGTCAGCCGCTCTATGCCGGACGCAAGAAGATCTTCCCGAACCGGGCTTCTGGCAGTTTCCGCCGCTTCAAGTGGTCGGTGATGGCAATCACGCTGGGGATCTACTACCTGACCCCCTGGCTGCGGTGGGATCGCGGGCCATTTGCCCCTGACCAGGCCGTGCTGGTCGATCTTGCCAACCGCCGCTTCTACTTCTTCTTCATCGAGATATGGCCGCAGGAATTCTACTACGTCGCCGGCCTGCTGGTCATGGCCGGTGTCGGCCTTTTCCTGATCACGTCGACTGTCGGTCGTGCCTGGTGCGGCTATACATGCCCGCAGACCGTGTGGGTCGATCTGTTCCTGGTCGTCGAGCGGGCCATCGAGGGCGACCGCAATGCGCGCATCAAGCTCGACGCCGGTCCCTGGACCAGCCGCAAACTCGTGCTGCGAACATCGAAACACGCCATTTGGCTGGTCATAGGGGTGCTGACCGGCGGCGCCTGGATTTTCTATTTCGCCGATGCGCCGATGCTGCTTGGGGAACTCTTCACCGGCACCGCCGCCCCCGTCGCCTACATCACCGTCGCCGTGCTGACGGCGACGACCTATACGTTCGGCGGGCTGATGCGCGAGCAGGTCTGCACCTACATGTGCCCATGGCCGCGCATCCAGGCGGCCATGCTCGACGAGAATTCCCTCACCGTCACCTATAATGACTGGCGCGGCGAACCGCGCTCGCGTCACGCCAAGAGGGTCCTTGCCGCCGGGCAGCCCGTCGGCGACTGCGTCGACTGCAATGCCTGTGTCGCGGTGTGCCCGATGGGGATCGACATTCGTGATGGCCAGCAGCTTGAATGCATCACCTGCGCGCTCTGCATCGATACCTGTGACGGTATCATGGACAAGCTCGGCAGGGAGCGCGGACTGATTTCCTATGCGACGCTGGCCGACTACAACGCCAATGTGATGCTGGCGACCCCGGGCGGCTCCGGTTCAGTCAACCCGTCACTGGTCAGGAGCGCTGACGGCCTGTTCTCCGACAAGGTGGCCCGTTTCCATATTCGCAAGATCTTTCGCCCGCGCACCTTCATCTACATGGGCGTCTGGTCGGCGGTCGGTCTCGCGCTGCTCTATTCGCTGCTGACCCGCGAACGGCTCGAATTGAATGTCCTGCACGATCGCAACCCGCAGTTCGTGACGCTGTCCGACGGTTCGATCCGCAACGGCTACACCGTCAAGCTGCTCAACATGATCCCCGAACCAAGAACGATCATTGTCACGATGCAGGGCCTGCATGGAGCCGAAATAAGCGTTGTCGGCATCGACCTGCCGGCGGATCGCTCCTTCGCCGTCCCGGTCGAACCCGACCGGCTGAAGATGCTCAAGGTTTTCGTGCGTCAGCCGGCAGATCAGGTTCGGGGTGCAGCGCAAAGCTTCAAGTTCCGGGTCGAAAACAAGGCAACGTTCGAGTCGGACGAATATACGGCCACTTTCAACGCACCGGAGAGCGCCAGATGAGCGACACCTCGCGACAATCCCGCGAATTCACCGGCAGGCATATGCTGTTCACCATCCTTGGCTTCTTCGGCGTGGTCATAGCGGTCAATCTGACGATGGCGACGCTCGCCAACACGAGCTGGACCGGCCTTGTCGTCGAAAACACCTATGTGGCGAGCCAGCAATTCAACAAAAAGGCCGAGCAAGGGCGAGCTCAGGCGGCCCTCGGCTGGACTGGCAAACTGACCATCGCAGGCGGTGAGGTCCGCTACAGCCTCACCGATGCTGTCGGCAAGCCGGTTGCCTTGCATGGCGTCAAGGTGCTGTTCCGTCATCCCGCCTACGAGGCCGAGGACAAATCCGTCACTCTTGAGGCTGCCTCCGGTCAGATATTCGCCGCGCACCACACGCCCAAGGATGGCCTCTGGATCGTCGAAATCGACGCCGATGCGAGCCTTGCGGAACCCTATCGCGACGTTCGCCGGATCATGATTTCCCACGGGGCGCTGCAATGAGCTGCTGCGCGCCAGGCGCCCAAATGGCATTGGACCTGGAAAAGGTCACACTGGTCCTGCCTTCTGGCCAGGAAATCAGACTGGCGAGCCGCTCGATTGGCGAAAATCTTCGCCAGACCGACCTCTCGGTGCCGGCTGTGCATTGTGCCGCCTGCATCCAGACGATCGAGACGGCGATCGGCAAGCTAGATCGCGTCGAAGGCGCTCGTGTCAATCTTTCGACGAAACGTGTTTCGGTCCGGTGGCGCGGCGAGGAGGTTCCGCCATTCGTCGCCACACTTGGACGGCTGGGCTATGGCGCGCACCTGTTCGATCCCGAGGCTGACGGGAAGGACAAGACGCTCTCGGAACTGATCCGCGCCGTCGCGGTCGCCGGCTTTGCGGCGGGCAACATCATGCTGCTATCAGTCTCCGTCTGGTCCGGCGCGCAAGGCGCGACCCGCGACCTGTTCCATTGGGTCTCGGCCTTGATTGCCATTCCTGTGCTCGCTTTCGCCGGCGGCATCTATTTTCGCTCGGCCTGGAATGCGCTACGCCACAGCCGCATGAACATGGACGTGCCGATCGCGGTCGGGGTATCGCTCGCTTACGCCATGAGCCTCTACGAGACGATCAACCATGGCGACCATGCTTATTTCGACGCGTCGGTGTCGCTGCTGTTCTTTCTGCTGATCGGCCGCACGCTGGATCACGTGATGCGGGAACGAGCACGGACGGCCGTAAACGGACTGGCTCGGCTGGCGGCGCGCGGCGCCATGGTGCTGCGCGAGGATGGTTCGCGCGACTACTTGCCGGTTGGCGAGATCGAACCAGGAATGGAGCTCTTGATCGCGGCCGGCGAGAGGATGCCCATCGACGGCAGGATCATTGGCGGGGCGTCGGATCTCGACTGTTCCCTGGTTTCCGGGGAAAGCACGCCCAGAACGGTGGGCCCGGGGGCGCAGGTCCAGGCCGGTACACTCAATCTCACCGGTCCGCTGACCATCGAGGCGACGGACGCCGCGAAGGATTCATTCCTGGCCGAAATGGTTCGGCTGATGGAAGCGGCAGAGGGCGGCCGCGCCCGCCATCGCAGGATCGCCGATCGCGTCTCCGCGCTCTATGCCCCCGTGGTCCACCTCACCGCCTTTGTGACGTTCCTCGGCTGGATGGCGGCGACCGGCGACTGGCACCGGGCAATAACAATCGCGATCGCCGTTTTGATCATTACATGCCCGTGTGCGCTCGGTCTCGCCGTGCCGATCGTGCAGGTGGTCGCTGCGCGGCGGCTGTTTGAAAGCGGCGTCATGGTCAGGGACGGCTCCGCCATGGAGCGCCTGGCGGGGATCGACACGGCATTGTTCGACAAAACCGGCACGCTTACGCTCGGACTGCCCAGGCTGATCAATGCGCCGTCCATCGATCCGACGATGCTCGCCATGGCGGCCGAGATGGCAGCGCATTCCCGCCATCCCTTTTCGAAGGCAATCGCTGGCAATGCAGCCTTTGCCGGCCAGCCGAAACTCGCGTCCGTCAGCGAGCATCCGGGCTTCGGCATCGAAGCCATCGCCGAGGGCAGTACCTGGCGGCTGGGTCGCCGCGGATGGGGTGAGTGGAAAGCCCGCACCGTCGGCGAAGGCAAACAAGGCTATGGCGGAACCGTTTTGACGAAGGACGGGGTCATTGTCGCGACTTTCGATTTCGAGGATGAGCTGCGTGCCGATGCCAAGGCGGCCATCGAGCAACTGAACGGCGCCGGCGTGTCGGTGGAGATGCTGTCGGGCGACACAGAAGCTGCCTGCGGCGAAGTCGCGGAAGCACTGGGCGTCGAGCGCTTCGTTCCCGCGTTGCTTCCCTCCGGGAAGGTCGAACACGTCGAAGCATTGACGCGAACTGGCCACAAGGTGCTGATGGTCGGCGATGGGCTCAACGACACGCCTGCATTGGGCGCCGCACACGTTTCGATAGCTCCGGCCACGGCGGCGGATATCGGTCGCAACGCCGCGGATTTCGTGTTCCTGCGTAAAAGTCTTCTGGCGGTCCCACTTGCTTTAGACATTTCGCGGAAGGCCGGACGGCTGATCCGGCAGAACATCGCCATCGCGATCGTTTACAATGGCATCGCCGTGCCGGTCGCCATTCTGGGGCACGTTACGCCACTGATCGCGGCGGTCGCGATGTCCGCCTCGTCCCTCCTGGTCATCGGCAATGCGCTACGCCTGCAAGGTTTCGTGTCAAATGCATCGGTGCAAGATGCCCGACATGACAGGCGCTCCGACATTGGCGCACTGGCACAATCCTCATGACGACGCTCGCCTACCTCATACCTGTGGCCCTGTTCCTCGGAGCGCTTGGGCTGGCGGGGTTCCTGTGGGCCTTGAGGAGCGGCCAATATGAAGATCTCGATGGCGCCGCCGAGCGGATCCTGATCGACCGCGACGAGCCACGCAGTTGACCCAGCCTGCCCTGCGAGGACTCGCTCGAATATTTTCCGCGGTTGCTTCGCGTCATGCCGATTTCGGCGCGCGACGGGTGCGAACGGATCAGCCAGAATACGTTGCCGAACTTTCGGCCAGGAAAGGGCCGCACCGAACGGGAAGCCGGCCATTTCATGATGACCTGACCAGACCATGGCGTGGCGATCGACCAGTCGACCGTGAACCCGCCGTTGCCGCGTTTATCGAGCCTGGTTGATCCACATCAGGGTTATCTCTTCATCGGCATGGTTTCATTGAGCATTTTTGAACGGAGAACGGATGTCTAACGGACGGTTAGGTCGCGTGGAGACGCTTGGGGAGATGAGCCGCAAACCGTGGATCGATTGCGATGCGTTCCAGTGCCCTTCGTCGCAGATAGCCGACGCAATGGCGGCACGCTGATGGCCGGCTCTGTCGATAGATTCGACGTTATTGTGGTCGGAGCCGGGCCGGTCGGACTTTCCTTCGCCGCGTCGCTTGCCCAGAGCCGACTCAAGGTGGCAGTGGTTGAACGGCAGTCGCTCGAAAGCCTGGCGAATCCGGCTTTCGACGGTCGCGAGATCGCGCTGACCCACGCATCGGTTGGAATCCTTCGCGAGCTCGGCGCCTGGGATGCCATCCCCGCTTCGGACAAATCACCGCTACAAGGCGCGCGCGTGCTCAACGGATCGAGCCCTTTCGCCCTGAGCTTCGACTCTCCCAGCGGATCTGGGGAACCACTCGGAATTCTGGTCCCAAATTTTCGGATCCGCGACGCCCTGTTCAAGCTTGTCCACTTCCAGGATCATGCCCAGCTGCTGTGCGGCCGCTCGGTCGTCAATGCAACAACCAGCCACAAAGAAGCAGTCATAAGGCTCTGTGATGGCAGGCAATTGGCCGCTCGGCTGCTCGTTGCAGCGGATTCGCGTCTGTCCGCGACGCGCGACCTGCTCGGCATTGGGGCCGACATCAATCGGCTTGGCAACTCCATGCTGATTTGCCGGGTGAGGCACGAGCGCGCCCATCACCAGATCGCGGTCGAATGGTTCGATCACTATCAGACGATAGCGATGTTGCCGCTCATGGAAGGCGTGTCGTCGCTGCTTCTCACGTTGCGCTCAAACGAGGCCGACAGACTGCTTGCTCTCGACGACGATTTGTTCCTGATGGAATTGACGAACCGTTGTCGAGGACGCCTCGGAGAGATGACCTTGGCAAGCACCCGCCATGCCTATCCGCTGGTCACGACCTGGGCGCACAAGTTCTGGGCTCCGAGTGCGGCACTGATCGGCGATGCTGCCCTCGGCATGCACCCGGTGACCGCGCATGGCTTCAACATCGGCCTCAGCGGCCAGAAGCAACTCGCCGATGGAATCCTGGCGGCATGTCGTGAGCGCCGCGACATTGCTGATCCTGACATGCTCGGCAGATACGAAAGCCGGCTGCGTCTGTCGGCGGCACCGCTCTATCATGCTACGAATGTACTTGTCGCTCTCTACTCAGGCGAGCACCCGACGGCACGGCTTGCAAGACATGCGGGGCTTCGCTTTGCCCAATATCTTCCCTTTATCCGCCATGGCATTTCGGCCATGCTCAGGCGGTGAATCGCTGGCAGCGCTGCCGCTCTGGAACGCTATCTCGGCCCGGCTTCCTTTTGTCTCTGACGTTGCCGATCCTGGCATGATTCGGATCAAGAAACGCGCGCGGACGAGACCTTGATGATCAGCCGGCAATCCTCAGAGCAGACCTGCGACCCGAAGCCATGGTGAGCGCACTGGCTATCCCTGCTGGATAGTTAACCCGTCCTTCAGCGGGCTTGCGTAGCTTGTCCTCGCGAACAACGATGGGAGCAAGCTGGTCCGTCCATGGCCCCGAAGAAAGAAGACACGCTGGAGGCCAAAATCCGTCAGGATCAGCTTGCTGACCTGAGGACCGGTCTCTTCGTGTCGATGCCGATAAGCGCTATCCTGTCAGGCCTGATTTGGGCGGTGCACGCCCTTTCTGGCAGCGGCTTTGCCGCTGCAATCTGGTTCCTGGTCGTCAATGCGATAAATGCCGCCCGCGTTGCACTCGCGCGTTATCAGCTAAAGGAAACGGGGCGCCATGACGGTTTAGTGGGGGTTTTGCCGCGGCTTCGCTGGTTTGGCATCCTTGCTCTTCTGGCAGGGTTTGCCTGGTCCTTCCTGGCCGTCCTGACTGTTGGATACACGACACCTCAAGCACCGCTGCATCTGGTCATTCTGGCGGGCATTTCCGCTGGTGCGGTTACATACGGCAGTTCGTATGCCGCGGCGGCGACCAACTTCATCACACCTCCGCTCCTCATCACGGTGGGTTGCCTTTTGGCGAAAGGCAATTTTGAAGACTACATTCTGGCTTTTACCGTTCTGCTCTTCATGGGCGGCTTGGTTCGAGCTTCGTTTGTTGGGCAAGCACGGTTCCGCGAAGCGAGCCGCCTGAGGCATGAGGCCGAGCGGCTTGCGGCGGAGATGAAGGCCAGTTCCAGGCAGGACCACCTGACGGCCCTTCTCAACAGGCGTGGCCTCGAAGACGCTATCGGACGGTTCGAGACCGCGGATGGCCCCTTCGTGGCAATGCTGGTTGACCTGGACGGGTTCAAATCCGTCAACGATACCTACGGTCACAGGACCGGTGATGAACTGCTTGTCAGGATCGCCCGCCGCATAGAGGAGGAAGCACCGGAAGGCTCAACGCTCGCTCGTATCGGCGGCGATGAATTCGTGCTGTTTTTTCCCTCAACGAGGGTTTCGCTTTCTGCCAGTGATCTCGCCTCCAATATCATAGCCAAAATTGCCCGCCCCTATATCGAGGTCGCGTCCGTCCGGGTCGGGGCATCAATAGGAATATACCTGGCGGAAAGCCCGGGCCTGACCGAAATGTTGTTGCGGGCGGATATCGCCCTTTATACGGCCAAGCGTCGTGGCAGGAACGAATTTTGCCTGTTCGATGCCGAACTCGACAGGGAACTGCAACGCCGCCAGTCCGTCGAACGGGACCTTCATTCGGCGATAAAGACGAGAAGCTTGCAACCTTGGTTCCAGCCGATCGTGAAACTCGACACCGAGGCCGTGGTCGGCTTTGAAGCCTTGCTGAGGTGGTCCCATCCGACTCATGGTGCCATCTCTCCACCCGAAATCATCACAGCTGCACGCGAAACCGGAATGCTTCAGCTGCTGACGCAAACCGTATTCGCCGACTGTTGTGCTTTTATCGACGGCTTGGTGAAAGCTGACTGTCGTGATCTCCGTGTGGCGATGAATGTTTCACCGCGCGAACTGGAAGCCGGCGATATCGACGACATGGTTCTGGATGGTCTGGCGGCAAGAGGTCTCCCTGCAACGATGTTCGAGATCGAGATTACCGAAGAATCCCCGGTTGACCCGGACAGAGTGGATGAAAAGCTCGGACGGCTTTCACATGCGGGCATTTCCATCGCGCTCGATGACTTCGGCACCGGCTTTTCTACGTTGGCATCTCTCAAGGACAGTCGGATACGCAAGGTCAAAATAGACCAGGGCTTCATTCGCGGCTTGGCCAAGTCCCGAGAGGACCGACTGCTTGTCAAATCGGTCATCGATCTCGGTAACATGCTCGGGATCGAGGTCATGGCCGAGGGCGTCGAAACAGAGGCGGATCGGCAAACCCTGCACAAGCTTGGCTGCCGAACCGCTCAAGGCTTCCTGTTCTCCAAGGCTGTGCCTCTGAGCCAAGCATTGGAAATGGCAGTCAAACAGCACGCGAACCAGTTGTGACCGCTCCCGCCGCGCCGTCTCTCGCGGCCGTGCGCTCATGAGTGACGGGTATCTGAACTTCCTTGTTTGAAGAGCATGACAATCCGTGCTGTGCGTCAGCCGGCGAACAGTTCCTTGTAGCCGGTCGTGACCATCCAGTTCGCCCGGTCGATATGGCTGCGAAGAGCCTTGCGGGCGCGGACCGGTTCAAGGGCCGGGTCGATGCCTAGAATGAGATCGGCCATCTCCTCTTCGCTGGCATTGTCGGCGCAGGCATCCAGGATCCGCAGGTAGATCGTGAAATGCTGCCTATCGTAGGCCGTCAGGTTCTCCGACCAGGGGACTTCGTCGCACAGAGTTGAGTTTCGAGTCTCATCTGTTCCCATTGATCGATTCATGCCTGTTGCGAGCCTCGGCTGTTGAGCGCTGGATGCAACGCAGCATATCCCAAAATGGGATAATCCGAAACCGGGATTAGTCGCTGATCCGGTCTTTACCCGACCGGTTCGCCTACATGCCCAAATCTCTTCGCTCGCCCCGCCACCAGCGGTTTCTGGCCCAGCTGGTTTCCCTGCGCAAGGCCAAAGGCCTGACTCAGGCGCAGGTGGCCGAGAAGCTTGATCGTCCCCAATCCTTCGTGGCCAAGTACGAGGGTGGAGAGCGGCGTCTCGATGTCATCGAGTTTCTCGACTTAACTGCGGCGCTTGACGCTGATCCGTGCGAGATTCTGTCCAGCCTGCGGGCTAACGGGCGCCTGCGCGTCTAACGGCTCGCGCCGGTACCGTGAACCGAGCGTGCTTTTCTTCGGCAAGCTGCCATTCCGCTGCGGGTGGGTCTTTACCAAGCCATGCCGATATAGGATGATAATCCTAGGTGGGGCGATTCCTCAACGGAGATCGCAATGGCTAGGACCAAACTTTCCAAGCAGCTTTCACAGGCTGAAATCGAGCGCTTTCTCGCGGAGGCAGAACGGCTGCACCAGAGCATCGTCCAGCCGCTTCTATCACCTACCAGCAACCATTACCGGGCTCTCCAACGCACCCATGAAGCGCTGTTGAAGACGGTGAAGGATATCACCGGTAAGGATGCGCCGTTCATTCAATGGTTCGGAACAGGACCGGTGAATTAGACCAGACTTATAGACTCCAGGCTGCAAACGTCGCATTCTCTCTTCGGGGAGAAGGGGCGTGGGCAACCATCGCTATCAAGACAATCGGTACAACCGTCGCAGGTATGGCGAGCGCCATCGTTCGAAGGATGTTCCGTTGTGGGCAAAGATCGTTGCTGGTGGAACAATCCTGGCTGGCTTTCTTGCCTTCGAAATCGGCCCTGCCGCTCTCGGCTGCAACATCAAAGCCAATATCAGCTACAACACGGGCGAGCGCATCTATCATGTTCCCGGACAGGAATATTACTGGGAGACGCGCATCAACCTGTTGAAAGGCGAGCGCTGGTTTTGTTCGGAGGAAGCCGCGCGCAAGGCTGGGTGGCGGAAGTCTCGGGTCTGAGCGTCCGTGGTAAATGCTTGCGAAAATGCTGCATCGCACATGTTTTCGGTGCAGCATTCATTTGAAGTATTTATCGCGATCCGTTCGAAAAATCTGTCCAGCCTGCCGTCCTGGCGGGCGCCCGCGCGCCTGACGACGCGCACCAGGTGCTCGTGAACCGAGCCCGCTTTTCTTCGGCAAGCTCAGGCGGTCTCGGCCATTCGGCTTCGCCCCTTGGCGTGGGCAGCCCTTCGGGCTGAGACGGCCGCCGTCCTTGCGGGCGGCGCGGTTTGTCTGTTGGCCTTTCCCGGTGGCGCGGGGTGGGCGGCACTCCCTTCTAGGCCCGCCGCGGCATCCCGCAACCCTTCGCGTGCCGCTCAGGGTCCTCCTCTTCGTTCCGGTCCTTCGGATGCGGTCCGCCTCCCACGGCGGGCCTTTCCGGTCGCGACTCGCCGCCCACCCCGCTTCCGGGGAAAGGCGCGGCGATTGGCGAGCGGAGGATAAGACGATGCATGCAAACAGCAAGCGTTGTGCCAGCACAGAGGCTGGCGCAGGCAAGGGCGGGCGCCCCGGCGCCAGCCTTTATCAGGAGATCACCGACCGCATCATTGCCGAACTGGAGCGCGGCACCGTGCCATGGGTCAAGCCATGGGGCAGGGCAAAGGCAGGCCTTGGCCTGCCGAGGAATGCATCCTCTGGGCGCACCTATTCCGGAATCAATATCCTCATCCTGTGGGGCGCGGTGATCGAGCGCAGCTATCCCAGCCAGAACTGGCTCACCTTCCGGCAGGCGCTCGTGCTTGGCGGCAATGTCAGGAAGGGCGAGCGCGGCACGACCATCGTGCATGCCGACCGCTTTGTCCCCAAGGACGAGAAGGAGCGCGCACGCCACGAGGGCGATGAACCACAGGCCGTGCCTTTTTTGAAGCGCTTCACCGTCTTCAATGTCGCGCAGTGCGATAATCTTCCGGAAGACCTCTATGCCGCCGCCGAGCCGCTGCCTCAGTGCGAGATCGTGCCGCAGGCCGAGACGCTCATTCGCGCCAGCGGTGCGGATTTCAGGGTCGGCGGCGATCGCGCTTTCTACATGCCGGGCAGCGACCACATTCAGGTGCCGCCGCAGCCGGCGTTCCATCACCAGATCGACTATTACCGGACCTGCTTTCACGAGCTTGGCCACTGGACCGGCCACCCGACGCGGCTTGCTCGCGACCTCTCCGGCTCGTTCGGCTCCAAGGCTTACGCGCGTGAAGAATTGGTCGCCGAAATCACTGCCGCCTTCGTCTGCAGCAATCTCGGTATCGAGCCGGCCGTGCGTCATGCCGATTACATCGGCTCATGGCTGAAGGTGCTGCGCGAGGACAACCGCGCGATCTTCCGTGCCGCCAGTCTTGCCTCCAAGGCCGCCGATTTCCTGCTTGGCCTTCAGGCCGATGCCGAAGGCGAGGCGCAGGAAGGGATTGCGGCATGACGATGCGCGATCCTCAACTGACCGCGACCGAGCCGACGCCGCAAGGCGAGCAGCTGCTCATTCCCGGCGTTCGGCCGATCACCACGCGCGATCGGCTCACCCTCCTGATGGACGCGCCGATGTGTCCGCGCGCGGCGCAAAAGCCGCTCGATATCGGCCTCTTCGATGAAGCCAGCAGAAATCAACTCGACCTGTTCTGACAAGGAGTCTTTCCATGATCCTGATCACCGATCCACTGCGCGCACGACTGCTCGCCAATAGCGCCGCCGACGCCGACATCGACCATTTTCCCGTTGTGAAACTGTTTAATCCCACAGGTGCCGCCACGTGGCTTCTGAGCGAACTCGACGCCGATGGCGACACGCTGTTCGGCCTTTGCGATCTCGGCTTCGGCTTCCCCGAACTCGGCAGCGTCAGTCTGGCCGAGCTTGCATCCGTAAAAGGTCCGCTTGGCCTCGGCATCGAGCGCGACCTGCATTTCCAGGCGCGCTATCCGGTCTCCGCCTATGCCGAAGCCGCCCGCATTTGCGGCCACATCACCGAGGCCGAGCGACTTCTGCGGCAGGCAGCAGACGCCCTTTCAAAGCCCCATTCCGAGCTTCCGCCCGACACGGCGGAACAGCAGCGCCGATAGGCGCAAAAACCGTCCCGCCGCGCCGGCCTTCGGCCTCTGCGGCCGGGACACCCTCAACCAAAGCGAAGGAGAGTAACCATGCAGCTTGCCCACATCCCCCTAGATCAGCTCAACATTTCCGCGCTCAACATGCGCCATGGAAAACGCGCGCCCGACATATCCGACATCCTGCCGTCCGTGCGCGCGCGCGGCGTGCTGGTGCCTCTCCTTGTGCGGCCCAACGGCCAGCCGGAAACCTTCGAGATCGTTGCCGGCAGGCGGCGCTATTTCGCCGCGAAATCGCTTGCCGACGAGCGCGGCGAAGGCGATCCCTTGCCCTGCGCCGTCATGGAGGACGGTGACGACGCCGATGCGCTGGAAGCCTCGCTGATCGAAAACCTCGCCCGCCTCGATCCTGACGAAGTCTCGCAATGGGAGACGTTTCCGCGGCTCGTCAGGCAAGGCCGCACCGTTCCCGATATCGCAGCGACCTTCGGCATCACTGACCTGAAGGTCAAACGCATTCTGGCGCTTGGCGACCTCTTGCCCAAAATCCGCGAAGCCTACCGGCGCGAGGAGATCGATACCGAGACGGTGCGCCATCTCACCATGGCGTCCAAGGCGCAGCAGAAGGACTGGCTGGCTCTGTCTGCCGATCCCGATCAATACGCGCCGCGTGGCTTTCAATTGAAGCAATGGCTGTTCGGCGGCCAGTCGATTCCCACCAAGGTGGCGCTGTTTGCCATCGAGGAGTATCCCGGCCTGATCACCTCGGACCTGTTCGGCGAGGACAGCTATTTCGCCGATGCCGACCTGTTCTGGCAAAAGCAGAACGAAGCGATTGCCGCCAGACGCGACACCTATCTGAACGACGGCTGGAGCGAGGTGGTGCTGCTGGAGCCGGGCCAGTATTTCTTACCCATGGGACCACGAGAAGACCCCGAAGAAGAAGGGCGGCAAGGTCTTCATCGCGGTCACGTATCGCGGCGAGGTCGAGTGTCCGAGGGCTGGCTGTCACGCAAGCAAGCCCGCCGCGCCCGCGAGGGCGGCGAGCAAGAAGAAACAGCCGCCAAGCCGCCGCGCCCCGAACTCACCGGCCCGATGCAGAACTATGTCGATCTGCATCGCCATGCGGCCGTGCGCGCGGCCATGCTCGACCATCCCGCCGTGGCGCTGCGACTCGTGGTGGCGCACGCCATCACCGGTTCCGGCCTGTGGCAGGTGCGCCCCGAGCCGCAGCGCGCAGCCAACGAGACGGTGACTGCCAGCCTTGCCGGCTGCAAGGCTGAAGCTGCATTCGGCAAAAAACGGCGCGAAGTGTTGGCCCTGCTCGGATCACCGGATGAGGATGGCGTGGTCGCCGGCGGCGATGGCGACGCCTTTGCTATCGCCGGCGTCTTCGCGCGCCTCTTGGCGCTCTGCGACGACGATGTCATGCGCGTTCTCACCCTTGTCATGGCCGAGACGCTTGCAGCCGGCAGCGCCGTCATCGAGGCGCTCGGCAACCATCTGAACGTCGATATGGGCACCTGGTGGCAACCGGACGATGCCTTCTTCGACCTCTTGCGCGACAAGGAAATCGCCAATTCGATGCTCGCCGATGTCGGCGGCAAGCTGGTCGCGGACGGCAATGTCGCCGAGAAGGTCAAGACGCAAAAGAAGATCATCCGCGACTTCCTGGCGGGCGAGAATGGCCGCCTCAGGGTCGAGACCTGGCTGCCGCGCTGGATGAAATTCCCGGCCGAAAGCTACACCAGCCGCGGTGGCTTCCGCACCGCCGATCAGTGGACACAGGTACAGCCGCTGTTCGTCCGCGAATAATCGATCAGGGCCCGAGCGGCGGTTCTCTCGAGTGCCGCCGCTCAGATCGCGCGCGCCGCTCCGGGCCGCGCCGGCTGCCGATTGGTCGTCTTGTCGAGCCAGTGCCTTGCGCGAGAAATCCCGACGCCAACTCGCCCCCATTTCGGCAGCCCTGCACCGCGCCGGGTTGCTTGCCGAGGCGCTCCGCGCATGGGCCAATTGTCCGATCGGGTTGCCGACAGAGCCCGCGCAGCCGGCGCCCTGTAATGCCGCCTGCTCGTTGTGCCGCCGATCGCGCCACCTGTCTCCATGTGTCTCAGGGACCATTCCCCTGCGGCTGGCTTGACGACCTATGGGCGGATCCGGCCCGCCCGAAACCCTCGCCAGCAGCTTTTTTCCCCGCCGCCTGCGGCGGCTTCCTCGCGCCGCTTCGCTTCAAAAAAGCTGCCCGCTCGGGTCCTTCGCTATCGCTGCGGCCGTCCCGGTTCCGGCGGTCCGGACGCGCCCATCACGGTCCGCCATCGCAGGGGAATGGTCCCCTGCGAGCACCAAAGGAGACTGAAAATGACCGCGATCGGATACGTTACCAAACAGGAAAACGGCGGCTACAAGGGCCAGCTCAAGACGCTTAGCGTCCGCGCCGACATCGACATCGTGCCCAATCAGGCAAAGAGCGCCGACACCCATCCCGACTTCCGGGTGCTGACGCAAGGGGTCGAAGTAGGGGCCGGCTGGATCCGCACCGGCGAGACCTCCGGCAAGGACTATGTGAGCCTGTCGATTGCCGCCCCGGAGTTCGGTCCGCGCAAGCTCTACGCCAATCTCGGCCGCGCCGCCGGCCAGGATGACGACGACACATACGCCATCATCTGGAACCCCGTCGACTGAACCGCCAGCCTCGAGCCCCGCGCCGCAGCCGGCGCGGGGCTCTTCTCAAGAAGGGGCGGCGAAAACTCGCCCCCCACTCTTCGCCCGTCCCCAAAACGATCTCGCTCGCCGATCCTCGCCTTCGCTTGTCCGTAGCGAAACGAGGACCATCATGGACGACGAAAACGAACGCGCGGCCCGCGCCAAGAAGGGCAGTCCGTTTCTCAACACCGCGCAGGCCGCCTTCTATATCGGGCTGTCCCAGCGCACGCTGGAGAAGATGCGGCTCAAAGGCGGTGGCCCGCAATTCCGCAAGCACGGCCGCTATGTCCGCTATCACATCGACGAGCTCGACGACTGGTCGAAGGGGCGCGCGCAGGAGACCAGGCCCGAGAATGGCGGGCACGATTCCGGCTCGGCCGGTGAGGGAGGCCGCTCATGAGCCGGCGTCCCACCATCCGTCTGATCGGCAGCCATCTGCGGCGCATTCGGGCGCGCAAGACGATCGCCGTGGCCACGATAGGCCTCAGCCTGATCGGCTTCGCCGCTTTCGACAACCCATCGCCCTGGCTGGTCTGGAATGCCTCGGCCAGTGCGCCGGTCGGCCTCTATCGCCTCGCGTCCGGATCACCGGCTCGTGGCGATCTGGTGCTCGTGCGCCCGCCAAAACCGGTCGCCGATCTCGCCGCCGAACGCTTCTATCTGCCCAGCAATGTGCCGCTGGTCAAGCGCCTTGCCGCGCTGCCTGGCGAGCATGTCTGCGCCTTCGGCGACGCCATCATCATCGGGGCCGAGATTGTCGCGCGCCGGCTGGCAGCCGACACGCAGCACCGTCCGCTGCCTTGGTGGAATGCCTGCCGCAAGCTCGCCGCCGACGAGGTTTTCCTGCTCGGCAGCGATAAAGATCGCTCCTTCGACAGCCGCTATTTCGGGCCGGTGCCGACCGAAAATATTGCCGGGAGGCTCGTGCCGCTATGGACCGAGTAACCCTCCTGATGCTCGGCATGGTCGCGATAGCGCCATGCGCCTGTTCCGCCGCGACCGACGCTCAGCCGGCCGACATCTCCCGTGGTCCGCAGCTGGCAAAATGGCAGCACTACGTAGCTGAGGCAAGCCGGCGTTTCAGCATTCCACAGCCCTGGATTTATGCCGTCATGGATGCCGAAAGCCGGGGGCAGACAATGCTGGACGGACGGCCGATCGCGTCACACGCCGGCGCCATTGGCCTCATGCAGGTGATGCCCGGCACCTACGAGGAGATGCGCGCAGAGCTTGGCCTGGGGGCCGATCCGCACGACCCTCGCGACAACATTCTGGGAGGCACTGCCTATCTGCGCGCCATGTATGACCGCTTCGGCTTTCCCGGCCTGTTTGCCGCCTATAACGCTGGGCCGGACCGCTACGAACAGCATTTGCAGCGTGGGCGACCGCTGCCCAGCGAGACGGTTTTGTATCTGGAACAGCTCAAGGCGGCGGGGATCTCGGCCGCCGACATGGACGCGTTCACCGGCAAATCCCGTTCCGGAAAAGCGCCGGAAATCCCGTCCGGGCAGTCGCTGTTTTTCCTGCGAAACGGTGTTTCCGCGACCGATCCGAATGGCCAAATCGTGGTGCCGCTCGGATCGGAGCGAGCAAGGTCAGGCCGGCCGGATCGCAGGTGAGGGCAGGGGTATCCTGGGTCGGGCGGGGCAGGGAGGCAGGGAGGCAGGTCCGCGGAAGGCAAGATAAAGGCATCGCCTCCTGGAGGCGGCGAAGTCTTTGTCTGCACATCGTTTTCCACGGAGGCTGCCTTCAGCGTCAGGAGAGCTGCAGCCGACAAACCTCTGATATTGCTTAAGATTGCTAGGAGGCTCAATGCAGGATGAAGAGTTCAAGCCGAGCCTGGGCAAAATCGGATCGCGGGGCTCGAAGGCAGGCAAGCGTTTCGCCGGCCAGATCCGCGCCGCGATCAACCGAGCCGGCGGCGGCAGCGGTCGCCGTGGCCGCTTCATCGGAAGCCGGGCGGGGCGCGGCGGGGCTGCTGCCGCCGTTCTCAGAGCGCGCGACCCCCACGCGGCGTTTCGGCAGCGGCGCGCCGTCGTCAAGGCCCGTATCGTCAAGCTGGCCGGCAAGGGTGTTGACGGGGCACGTGCACACCTTCGCTACCTCCAGCGCGACGGCGTGACCCGCGAAGGCGAGCCTGGCGAGCTCTATAGCGCCGACAGCGACCGCGTCGATGGCAAGGCCTTCATCGATCGTGCCGATGGCGACCGGCATCAGTTCCGCTTCATCGTCGCCCCTGAAGACGGCATCGAGTATGATGACCTGAAGCCGCTCACGCGGCGCCTCATGGCGCAGATGGAAGAAGACCTCGGCACTAGGCTCGACTGGGTGGCCGTCGATCATTTCAACACTGGTCATCCGCATACCCATATTATCGTCCGCGGCAAGGACGACCGCGGCGAAAATCTTGTCATCGCGCGAGACTACATCTCGTCTGGTATCCGTGAACGGGCGGCCGAGCTGGTCAGCCTCGACCTTGGCCCGAGAACGGACCGCGAGATCGAGCAACGCCTGCGCCAGGAAATGGAGCGGGAACGCTTCACCAGCATCGATCGGCAGCTGCTCCGCATCCGCGACCATGAGGGGCATGTCTCACCGGCCAGCCGAGATACGTTTCGCCAGACGCTGCACCAGGGCCGCCTGCGCAAGCTCGAGCGGATGGGTCTGGCTGAGGAAGTCGGCTCGGGCCGCTGGCGCCTTGATGGCGAGCTTGAAGCGACGCTGCGCCGCATCGGCGAGCGGGGCGACATCATCAAGACCATGCACCGCGAACTGACCGGCAAGGGGCTCGCCCGCAGTGCCGCCGACTATGTTATCCATGATCGATCTGCAGAGCAGAGGCAGCCTGTCGTCGGCCGCATCGTTGCGCGCGGCCTGGCCGACGAAATCAATGACCGCCATTACCTCGTCGTCGACGGCGTGGACGGCAAAAGCCACTATGTCGATATCGGCAAAGGCGAGGCCACCCAACCGGCGCCAGAGGGCTGCATAGTGCGGGTCACGCCGAGGGACACCGGGCCAAGGCAAGTCGACCGCACAATTGCCGAGATCGCCACGGCCCATGACGGGCGCTACAGCATCGATATCCATCTCAAGCATGACCCGTCGGCCACCGAACGCTTTGCCGAAACGCACGTGCGGCGACTGGAGGCGATCCGCCGGGCGACCGGTGGTGTCGAGCGCGAGCCGGACGGTACATGGACTATCGCGCCGGACCATCTCGACCGCGTCGCGGGCTACGAGCGTCAGCGAGCGAGGGCCGAGCCTGTTGTCGTCGACAAGCTCTCATCAATGCTGCTGGAGAGCCAAGTCAGCTTCGACGGCGCCACCTGGCTCGATCGAGAGCTGGTTTCCGAGACACCGGAGGCCTTGCACAGCTCTGGTTTCGGCCGCGATGTCCGAGAGGCGCAAGGCCGCCGACGGCAGTGGCTGATTGCGCAAGGTCTTGCTCGGGAAGAGCAGGATCGGGTCATCTATCGCGCGAACATGCTTTCGATGCTGCGCCAACGCGAGTTGAACCGCGTGGCCGGCCAGTTGTCGAACGAACTCGGTCTGCCCTATTCTGAAGCCCAGAGTGGCGATCGAATAGAAGGCACGCTCCGCCGCTCCGTCGAGCTCGCCGGCGGAAAATACGCTGTCATCGAGAAATCGCGCGAGTTCACGCTGGTGCCATGGCGGCCGGTGCTTGAGCATCATATCGGCAAGGAGGTTTCCGGCGTCGTGCGTGCAGAGGGGATTTCATGGACCATCGGCCGGCAGAGAAGCGGACCAAGCATTTCGTGACATGGCTACACAACTTCTTTTGCCCGCGTTGAAACAGGTACTCAGTCCGGACGGAGTTCGCCTGCTAATTGCCCGCGGCATTGATCTCGCGAGGGATAAATGGCTGGTCGTGCAAGACTTATCGTTCGCTCTACAAAAAGCGCCGCGATGATTCATCGTGTTCCATGATTCTGAGCCAAAACCCTCCTGCGCCACCACGGCACTCTTCCCGGTGCCACGGAAGCCGCGCCGACGCGGCGGTGCCGGCCTGGTTGCGCAGGGCTGCCCCGGACCCAAACAGTTGCGGCGCATTGAGGACATTGCAATCACTGACGGTGCGGCCCTCGGCGCGCTCGATGAGATAGTCCGCCAGCTAGAGAGGTGGGCTGGCGCCTGGTGACAGCGCCTAGGGCTTTCGGCGGCCGTGGTACGGCGAAGCAGGCTCGCGGCGTCGAGGATGAAGCCGCACTTCGTGATGTTCTTCTGCTCACACGACCGGGAGACAAGGTCGACCCCCGCGGGCCGGATGCTGTTGACCGGGCGTGAACTGGCAGCCTATCCCGCTGAGGATCTTCTAGCGGGAGAAACCTCGCTGCGGTGGGGAAGATTTCGGTCGTCGCCCGCGACGACGAGGCGGTCAGCGACCTGGCCAGACGAGCTTCGGCAGCTTTCCGCTGCGGCATGGTGACGTGCGCGATCATGGCCGCCGAATGAGATCGCTTCGAACGCACCGTCGGATGCTGGCTCGCCGACGCTTTTCTGGCGCAGCGCCTGGGTGGGGCCATGCGGTGCCGCTACTGGGCACCGAGGCAGCTTTGGGCATGAGACCCGATCAATCGCGCCGGGCCGCGACGGTCATTGCGGCATCTGGAGTCGAGGCCGGGTTCAGACCGGGGGAAAAACCTGCTCGTCGCGTAGGAGCCCCGCGTTGCGCGCCGTCGATCTTTCCGCCCAACTCGGCGCCGCGCGGACCGGGGCTTGCCATTGCCGCGAAACTGAGGCCAAGGCGACGGACCCGCCCTGCGTATATCGACGCCCGCCGCGCCGCCGTCGGCGGAAACGAGCGAGCCGTGGACCTCACACAATCTGAGGTGCTGGTGACGATGCATCGCCTACTTCCATCCGCACTCCTACCCACGAGCTCACCCGTGCGCCCGCGGTGCTGCGAACCCGCCGACGAATATTTGGCAGAAGCCGGAGTGGGCGCTCAGCCGCGACGAATTTTTTTGGCCTTGACCGGGCCGGGCGGCGCGACCCGATCGATCAATCAGCGCCCTTCTCGGGGCTGTCGGTCCGCATCGCGCCTGACGGCGGCGCTATGCTGGTGCTCCTACGGCCGCCCTGTTGAACCGCTTTCTCCAGCACCGAACTGAATTGGTCCCGCTGGCGGACATTTCGATGCTTCCGCCTTGTAGGGCTTCTTTGTTGCGGCCGCCTCTGCGGCACGGCTGCGCCGACGTGAACGTGCTTGGCGGCACGTTTTGTCAGGGAGGGGAAAGAGGCGCGCGGCCCTCTCCCTGCAAGCCGCCGCTGGCGGATTCCTCCGTCTGCCCGCTTCGCTCCGTGCAGACCGGGGAGACCCCTCCGCCCCCCTTGCTCCCCCCTGCTCGCCGCGATGCAGGGGGACAGGCGACCTGAACCCGTGCCCAAGCCGATCTGATGGCAGAGGCGGTGGGGCTGGACATGGGCCCGTGGTGGACATACGTGCCACACAAATCCTCATGCTCGCCTAACCGGCCGCAAGGTATGGCAATCCGGGCTGACCCGACGAAAGAAGGAGTAGGTCTCGGCCATTCCCGTGTCCGAGCCCAGAAAAGTTACTGGTTTCCTTACGGGCGCGATACAAAGGGCACAGGCTGGACTTGGCTGCCGGGGGCAGGGCTTGTCGACCGCTCGATCGAAAGTGAGAGACGAGGAGGAGAATCACCGACCTGCAGAGCGGCAAGGCGCTCGCCTACCTCCCTGTCAGTCACCGTTAGCCGATGGTTTAGACGAAGATAGTCCGTCCATGTCGGCGTGCGGAATGTCTCGGTCCAAAGAGTCGAGTTCTGAAGATCGCGCTGGAGGGTCCAGTCCCGCGCACCGGCACGGCTCTGAACGCGCCGCCTTTCGCGCATGCAGCTCAGAAATTCCTCGATATTCTCCTCGGGGATCGAGTACTCCACCTTGATCACGATCGGGCCGCTCCTGGGCTTCAAATCGAGGGCCAGTTCTGGTGGCCTGAAGTCGAAGGCCCCTTGATCCGATTCCTCCCATAGCCGTACCGGCAATAGCTTTCCCACAGCTGCAACCAGCAACAGCGCCGCTGCAGCACCTTCCAAAGCCCACGTCAGGGAATAGTACTGCGCGACAGCACCCCAGATCCAGCTGCCCGCTGCCATGCCGCCGTAGGTCAGGGCGTAATAGATCGACAGGGTGCGACCAACGACCCACCTTGGGCTTGCCAACTGCACACACACGTCGGTTCCGGTCCAGGTGACAACCCAGCCTGCGCCAGCGATTGCAAGCGCGATCGCTGCTACGGCCACCGATGATGTGAGAGCCAGTAAAAGGCAACACGTTGCGCAAGCAACGGACGCGAGCGTGATCAATCGATCTTGGGACGTGATGCGTCGCAAGTAGCTATTGCCAATGCCCGCGATGAAGGCGCCTGTGCCGAAGCCGGCTAACAGGACGCCGTAAACAATTGGCCCGCCCGCCAGTTGGTCGCGAACCACGAGGGGGAGCAGAGCAAGGATCGAGATGCTTGACAGCCCGAACAGGGTTGCACGCACGATCGCCACTCTGATCTCCGAGGAGTCCGTGAAGCGCATGCCATCATGAATGGCCGTCGTCATCCGCTCGCGCGGAAGAGGCGAAGAACGAACTTGCCACTTGGAGCGCAGGACAGCGCTCAATGGGACCAGGTCGGTCAGCGCAGCGAAGGCGAAAGCCGTAAGGGGGCCCAGCAAAGCCAAAATTACACCGCCCAGCGCCGGTCCTATGCTCCGAACCACGTTGTACCCCACCGACATCAGCGTCACTGCAGCGGGTATGTCGCGCTTTTCCAGGATGTCGCCGACCGAGGCGTGCCAGGCTGGATCATTCAAGGCAAAGCCGCATCCCGCCAAGAAACTCAGTCCCAAGATCAGCCATGGACTGACAAAGCCCAGCCCAACAGAGAGAGCCAGCGCCGTGGATGCCAGTGCGATCAGGCAATGTCCGGCAAGCATCACGCCGCGGCGGCTGAAGCTGTCTGCAATCGCTCCAGCAAGGATCGACAAGAAGAAGGCGGGCAGTGTCGATGCAGCCTGCACGAGCGCAACCATCAGATCGGAGGCTGAAATCGTTGCCATAAGCCAGCTTATAGCCACGCTCTGCACCAGCCAGCCAAGGCTGGATATCTGCGTGGCTGTCCAGATCGAACGAAAGACCGGATTCTGAAGAGGGATCAGTGTGTTTGCCGCAAAGGGCGGGGAATCTTGACGCCGCATGACTTCTCACCTCCACCACGTAGTTCTTTCGCTCACTCACTTGCTGACAGCGGTGCGCTTACGCACAGCTGCGTCACAACCAAGTTCCGATATCGCGCTCGCAACAAAGTAGATGTCGCATCCACGGTGCTGATGCGCGATGAGTGTGCCAGTTGGGCGTCGGCTGGTCTGGGTCGCGCAGCCCGATGGGTGCGGTCTGCCCTGCGACTCTTGGCCTTGTACGGTGCTACCGCCCCGATGGCCGGGTTGTCAAACTGCCACGGTGCTAGCAGCGCCCATCCCATCCTGACAGGCATGAGCATACGACGCAGCGGATCGCTGGTATCGGAGGCGGGTGCAAGATCAAGGGTGGCATCGTCTTGACAAGTACGAGCTGGTGGACACCTTTGCCCGACCTATCACATCGGCGATTTATGGGGCCGCCGTTCAACTCGTTGGTCTATGCAAAAAAACATAATTCGCTTGAAAAGACGTTTCGTGCCGGCGCAGGCGCCGAGGAAGGGGCTGAAGCCTTCACCATCGTCATACCGCCGCCGAATGTCACCGGCTTGCTGCATATGGGTCATGCGCTCAACAACACGCTGCAGGACATTCTGGTGCGCTTCGAGCGCATGCGCGGCAAGAACGTCTTGTGGCAGCCGGGCATGGACCATGCCGGCATCGCCACGCAGATGGTGGTCGAGCGCCAGCTGATGCAAAATCAGATCCACCGCCGCGACAAGCGCCACCGGCTGCCGGCGGTCAACATCCTTACCGTCAATGCGGCGGTCACCCTCACGGACAATGACGACTTTCTCGCCGGGCTGGAGGTGACGCCGGAGCGCCAGGCGGTCTGGGACGAGCTCGACGGTCTCGACCGTTTCGACGCGCGCAAGAAGATCGCCGAGCTGATACCGGCGGTTTCCTCGAAAAGGTCGAGCCGCATCGCAGGCCTGAAGCGGCGGTTGCGGCGATCCTGAACAAGGTGCGGTCTCTCCGCGCCAACGCATCCGACACCGAGATTTTTGATCGAAATCTAAGCATCGTCGAAGATGCTTTGCCTGATCTAGGCGCCCAGCCGTAGCAGGCCGCATTGCTGCGCCAGCCGCCACGTAAAGCGCTGCCAGAGTTCTTGCACCCGCGTCATTCGGCTGCCGCTTTGAAGGTTCCGCCTAGGGCCTGCATCAGATCATCGATAATGTCCTGAGGATGCTCAAGTCCCACTGACATTCGCAGTAATCCGCCTGGCGCCTTGGACTTGGCACCCTCGACGGATGCGCGATGCTCAATCAGAGAGTGCGTCCCGCCAAGGCTTGTCGCCCTGGCAATAACCTCGAGGCGGCCGGCCACGGCCATCGCAGCATCGGCTCCGCCTTTGACGATAAAGGATAGCATCGCTCCGTAATGGCTCATTTGCCGCTTAGCGAGATCGTGTCCCGGATCAGTTTGCAGGCCAGGAAAAAGTACTTTTTCGACACGCGGATGAGACGCCAAAGCCTCAGCAACCTTCTGGGCGCCTTCGCAATGCGCGCGCATGCGTACCGACAATGTCTGCAGGCCCCGCAATGCCAGCCAACAGTCGAATGGCGCTGCGACGCTGCCCTTGTGTCTCTGGACCATCCGCAGTGGGCGACCGAGGGGTGACGAGTGCGGGACAATGACGACGCCCGCCATCAAGTCCGAGTGGCCGCCGATGTACTTTGTCGCCGAGTGCATGACCGCGTCCGCCCCAACTTCGAGGGGCCGTTGAAGCACTGGAGTTGCCCACGTGTTGTCCACTACGGCCAAGGCGCCAGCCTCGTGCGCGATTTTGCAGATGGCCGAGATGTCAACAACGCGGATCATCGGGTTTGACGGCGTCTCGACCCAGACGAGGCCAGTCCGCTTCGACGTGACCGCGGCGCGCACGGCATCCAGATCGCGCATGTCGACGGCCGCAAAGTCGAAGCGAGACCCAATGTCGGTCTCGTCAATCAGCGAACGAATGCCGAAATACATGTCATCCGGCAGAACGATCCGACCCGTCGACGGATGGCTCTCAAAGACTGCAGCGATTGCAGCCATGCCCGACGCGAAGGCAATGCCATCTTCTCCGCCCTCGAGCGCGGCAATGGCCATTTCGAACGCGTTGCGTGTCGGATTTCCATCCCGGGTGTATTCGAATCCGGAAGGAAACGAGCCGTCGACGCTACGTTGGAACGTCGTGCTGGTGTGCAGCGGCAGGGACACCGCCCCCGTGGAAGCGTCGACAGCTCGGCCGCAATGGATCGCCTTCGTTTCAAAACGCATCGGTCATTTCCTCGCTAACAGGGCAGTTGCACAATTTCAGGCCGGTCATTATATTGACCGTAATAAGTGAGCCGAGGCACTAAGTCAATATAATGACCGATGTTACGACAGCGTTGGACCCCGAGCGGGTGCTTGGCCAAGCGATAGCGGTTCGGATCCGACAATTGAGGCGCGACCAAAACCTGACCCTGGATCGACTGGCAAAACTGAGCGGCTTATCCAAGGGAACGGTCGTCACGCTGGAGCAAGGCAAGGCGAACCCCAGCATCGGCATACTTTGCCGACTGGCGGCGGCGTTTTCGCTTTCGGTGGCCGATTTGTTGAATGACCATCCTTCCACAGTTCGCCTTCCTATTGAGCGGACAGAGACGAGAACGCTTTGGACAAGCGCTAAAGGAAGCTTTGCACAACTTCATTCATCGATCTCGGGACGAACGATGTTCGAACTGTGGAGCTGGGCCATTATGCCGGGCGACGTGTTTTCCGCAGATGCTCATAGTCCGGATACGCGCGAGCTGATCTCGGTGACTCAGGGGTCCCTAAGTGTCGTGGTGGGTACCCACGCAGTAATTTTGAGCCAAGGCGAGAGCGTGCGGCTTGTCACTGACCAACCGCACTCATACGCGGCGGCATCTGATCTGCCTGCCCACTTCTCGATGGCAGTTCTTGAGCGTGGTGGACAGCGAGATCCGGGGCCCTCTTCGCCGGCAACAAAGATGCCCGGGCCCGTTCCGCAAGACACCGCCGCTCGCTAACGACCGCCCATTCGCGACAGGAGATCCACCGTTGTACGTTCCGCCCCATTTTGCCGTCCCCGATCAGAACACCCTGTTTGACCTAATCGAGAGACATCCGCTCGGTATCCTGGTCACCCACAGCAAAGGCACACTCGACGCGAACCACATTCCCTTCGAGCTTGACCGCTCGAAGGGAGACAAAGGCCTCCTCAATTGCCATGTTGCACGCAAAAATCGAGTCTGGGAGGAAGTTGCCAATGGCGATGAAGTCCTCGTTTTCTTCCGTGCGGCCGACGCTTACATCTCGCCGAACTGGTATCCAAGCAAGCATGAATTCCATAAGCAGGTGCCGACGTGGAACTATCTCGTCGTCCACGCCCACGGACGCATTACTGTCCGGGATGATGAGCGCTATGTGCGCCGTAACGTGGCGAAGCTCACTCACATGCATGAAGCCTCGCAGCCTGCCCCGTGGAAGATGGGCGACGCGCCGAAGGACTTCATTGACACGATGGTTAAGGCGATCGTCGCCCTGGAGATCGAGATCACCGGCCTGGTTGGTAAATCAAAACTCAGCCAGAACAAAGAGGTGCGCGACATTCAGAACGCTGGTGAAATGCTGAATGCCCGAGGCGTCAATGGGATGGGAGAAGCGATGCTCTCGGCTGCGGCGGCCCAATCCCAATAGCATCTATCTTGTCCCGACAAGCCGCTGGTGCTGGATTTCCAAAGGGTGACCTTGAGAGACAAATGCTTCGGCTCGCCGGAAACGCGACCAGCACCTGACCACCCGCTATGCGGCAGATGGACAAGAACTCAGGCCGCCATCGCCAGCCACATCCGCAATGCCGCCGGATCACCCCCCACGGTGGCGATGCCTCGCAGCCAGGTTGGATGACCAAGCAGCCGGGATGTCGGCAGGCTTGCACCCGTTTCAGATGCGAGACGGGTCAAGACGATCATCCTGCACAACGTCACGCGGCGGTGGGCTGGTTTCGAAAAGGGCCGGCCCCGGCCGTTCATACAAGTGGAGTTGGGGCGGGGCCGGATCAAGCCTATCGGGTCGAACCCGCCGGGACCGCGCGTACATCATCCCGGCAACGCCAGGCGCTCGTCCGGCGCCATGCGGGCTTCGGCTTGGCGCGCCGAATGTCTGGACCGGCATCGCGGAGCATGGCGCACCAGTCTCCCACATTGTACGTAGTCGCCATGCTGCCCCTGGCCAGATCGCAAATGACGCACGGCTTGTTCGCGATGGCGAGCTGAAGCAGGTTGACGGCGGTGCCGGGCGATGCGCCGTCCCAGACTATCATCCCAAAGTCCGCGCGCCGCGCCATCTCCCGGTCTTTGGCGGCTGGATCCAGTATCCTCTAGCGCCTTCACGAGGCGGGACCTGGTAGGCAGCCCAGTCGCCCAGATTATTGCTAGCTTCCTCGCTCTGACCGCCGTCTCCCTCTGGCCCTGAGTGAGGGATCGTCATCCGGCTGCAGGCCGGCGCGCCCGGACGCTGCCGCTACGGGAGGCGCTACGCGCGTGGAGCTAGTGGCCTTTGTCGGCCAGCCAGAGGCCCACGTCCTGGATCGAGCGCATGAGCACCGACGGATTGTCCCGCGCGGGAATGAAGCCCCAGTTCTGCCAGTAGCGCTCGGCCTCGGCGTCGATCGCCCGCACCACCACTGCGCGGCCGCCGACGATGTCGGCGCCGGCGACGCAGCGATGCAGCGCGTCCTTGACCAGGCCGCTGCCGATGCCTTGTCCGGCATAGCGATGGTCGACGGCGAGTTGTCCAATCAACAGGCAGGGGATCGGATCGGGCGGGCGTCCGGTGCGGATGGCGCGCGGTGCACTGTTTGGCTGGATCACGCCCGGCGCGAGGCCGTAATAGCCGACGACTGTTCCCTCATCGTGAACGACCAGGACGCGGGTAAAGCCGCGGACCTGGTTCGTTCGCGCGAAGCCGGCCAGCCAAGCGTTGAGCGCCGGCTTGCCGCAATCGAAGCTGTCGAGGCGGTGCGCGTCGTCGAGGAGTTCGATGCCTGAAAGCGCCACCTAACGGTCCCAGGGCGGGGACCGACGCAGCCGCTCGGTCGCCTTCGGCGGGGGCGCAGCGGCGGGGGCTGAGATCGCCTGCATGAAGGCGTCATAAGCTTCCGGGGACACGCGGATGACGGTTTCGTTGAGGATGGCCGCCTGCGCCTCGTGCAGCGCGGCGCGCCGCATGAACTCGGTGCGCGACAGGCCGAGCAGCTCCGCGCCGCGGTCGATGATGGTGAGATCATCGTCGCGAAACCGCATCGAGACGGGTGTTTCCTTCCTGGTGACTGTGGTGGCCATGGCGCGCTCCTGTGCTGCGGACGTATATACGGTAGTGTAACGCGGAACGCAATACTTCGTTCCCTGGTGACGTCTCGTGGACGGATGGCCTCAGGACTCCTCGCCGCATCGGTTCTTCTCGGCTTCTCGCCTGCAATCGCCATTGCCGCAACCCAGAGCAAGGTGGCTTTGGTCAGCTCCGGCGGATGAATTACAGCTTAGGACGCGCATGTGTTCTTATCGGCCGGATGAGCGGCTCCAGAAGCGAAGTCGCTGCCATGACTGTCGCCGGACGAGCCCCGGCTATGCCGAACCCTGATGAACATCTGACGCGATGGCGACTTTCGGGCCGTCACGCCACAAAGGAGGAACGGCTATGAAGGCTGGGCGGCCGGCACTTTCATTCTCAGGCGCCGCTCTATGCCACCTGCCGGCCAAGCGCAGTTGGCGCAAATCTTGAATCTCTCTTTGCGCGGCGGCAGGAGTTCCAATCGCACGTTCGGCCTCACGCAATGAAAGACCGGCACGACCGCGGCACGTGCAGCCTCAGAAAAACCAGTCTGCATTTTATTCAACGGCTTAGCTGCGAGTGCGGCGGCGCGGCGGCGTGCGATGTACTGCAGAGCGGGCTCCGAACTCCTTAGGGCACGCATGCTGCCACTCAACCGGCCTGATCACCACACAAAGTGAGGAAGAACCTGGTTAAGTGCAAAGCGACAATTGCCTCGACGGCGGGTCCCGGCAGGTTTATGCTGCCCAATCTTACCGCAATCCGGAATGGCGATTGAGTACCTTCACGAGTGAAGGGATTCCCGCGGTCTTAGAGATGAGTTGTCGAATGGCGCGAAGTCGCACAGAATCGTGTGTTTGATATCGATCAGGATCGCGAGCTATTTCAGGCGCAAAGAGGTCTTGCGCCCGATGCACAAGTTGCTCCCGGTCCAACGGAAGTGAATGGGGTGGAACTGCTTTGTTGGCCAAATTGTTGACGGAACGTCCGGCGCCCATTGTTGCTACATGTCTGGATTCTTGGGGCGTTTTGGATGATGCAATCCACCAACTCACTCCAAAGGGCAGTGGAATCTGGAACAATGTCGCTTTTGTACGCACGACATCCTTCGTGCCCGATTGGCATATCGTCTTTAACTCTGCTTCTCTTTTTGGGCTCCCTGTTGATATCGAGGCGAGCCCAAACAGGACAATTTTTGCAATCGGCGAACCGCCGACGAAAGCTCATCGCGCATTTCATGAAGGGCAGGGGAAAAATACTATCGTCCTGACGTCTGACGCAGAGCTGGCTGCTCGGCAGAATGCAGCGCGCCGATTCGTTTTGGCTCCACCTATCACTCGGTCTTGGTCTGTAAACAAGACATATGACCAACTTCTGGTCAGCGAAGTCGTGGACAAGCCGCTTCGGCTCTCATGGATTACCAGTAACATCGCCCTGCTTAAAGGGCATCGATATCGGCTGGCGTTTCTGGAACGGCTGAGAGAGGAGCTCGATTTTGACCTGTTCGGCCGAGGTTTTCGGCTGATTGGAGACAAATGGAACGCGCTCGCACCTTACCGTTACAGTATAGCTTTCGAGAATACTCGTGCTGATTACTATTTTACAGAGAAGCTTATGGACTGCTTCGTTGCTGAAACAATGCCGATCTATTACGGCAGCCCGGCAATCACGAGGTTCTTCCCTTCGGACTCAATGGTTCTGATTGACCCAGAGGACAAGAACGTAATCCAAAAAATTCAAGAAATCATCAAGTCGGACCTCTGGAAGGAGCGTCGCGGCGCAATACGAGAGGCGAAGCGGTTGGTCCTCGAGAAATACAATACGTTTGCTTATCTCGCGGGCTTCATCGAAAGCGTTCAGGATAAACCCTTACCGCCAGAAATTATACACATCGATTCGCCTGAGGTCGATTTTGGAATAGACGAATGAAGTACTCCAACGCTCGCTTCGCGTGCCCGGCGGTTGGTGGTCTGGCGAGATCGGTACGGAACGCTCGGCGGAGAATGCCTACCTGCGCAGACGGGCCGGCACGGGCGCACGAGGTCATGCGCCCCCGGCTGCCGCTGATCAGACGAACTGGGGAAGGCCAGGAACGGAATTGAGGACCTCGTCCACGAGTTCGTCGCCGGCATGTTCCTTGGCGAAGGCGATCGTCTCGTTGGCGATGGCGGCGATCTTTAGAAGGCTGAGACCCTCACTCATCAATTGCTGGCCGAGCCCCATGAGGCCGCCTCCGCCCTCTGGGTCATCGCCATGATACTTCGCCACTAATTCCGAAGCTCCGGGAATGGCCTCGATCATGCGCGCAACGGGACCGTCGGCCGCGTGGCGTTGCAGGAAACCCAGCATTAACCCAACGGCCTTCTCTGCGAGAGCCGGGCCGATGCCGGCACTAGTGGCGATGCGCGATAAGAATTCTTCCATGGCAGGGTTCCTAGCTCTTTAATGAGGTTTACACGGGGCCGGTCCGGCGCCCAAAGCGCCCTTGGCCGAACCACAATTGAACCCCACAAAAATAGGCCGGCGGAAGTGCTATTGCAACTGCGCGTAAAACCGCCTTTGTCAACGCAAGCTGCGTCGGACGTGCGTATTTCGCAAAAACGAGACAGTCGTGGAGTGCACCCCTCGACCGAGACAATGACGCGCCAGGGCGAGATCTTCGAACAGACGCGGCATGCGCAGGTAGAGCACGGAATGATCGAGCCGGGCGGCCTGACGTCCGAAGGCGCAGGCCAGCCAAGTCTTTCCGGTGCCGGTCTGCCCGGTGATATGAGGTTTTCATGCGCCTTCAGCCAGGCGCCTTGGGCCAGCTGTCGCTTGGCACTTAATTGGGGTCTCCCTCACTTTGTGTGGTTCATCTGCTGTTAGTGGCGCTGTCGCTATGGACGGGCATGCGAACGAAAACGAAATGGTCGCCCGGCCCAGGGGGTGATATCGCCACTGCGGTCCTTCGACCAAGTCGATTCGATTCTGAATTTCGGCCTTTAGATGTTTGTAGCGATTGAATCAGCGACCAAGATCTGGACAATCGCGGTTATGGTGACCGCGAGCCACTAAGCTTGTGCCGTACCCTTACAATGATTCATCAAGGCGTTTACCTCGGCAATCACGAGATCCGGCGTGATGTCGAACTTGCATCGGACTTTGACCGGACAATGCCGCACTTGGTCCAGACCACACCCGCGACATTCAATAACACTCATAAGCATGCTGACCAGGGGACCTCGAAACCCCCAAATCTCCGGTAGATGTGACGCCGTGAAAATGCCGATAGTAGGGCGGCCAAGCTGGGCGGCGACATGCCCGGTGCCTGAATTGTTCGAAACGACGAGCGCGGCCGAATTCACGAGATAATTGAATTCCAATTCCGACAAGTCGACAGCCGTCCGAATGTTCGCGGCTCCACAATCCCGAGCTATCTTCGCAACCTCCTCAAGCGCTTCCAGGCATTCGCCACGGGCAACGAGGACCACCTCACCACGGGTCGAAAGAGCAGCGACAACTTTGCCAAAACTTTCAATCGGCCAATCTCGCAGGCTGGAATTGGAGAACGGAGCCACGACAATCGGGGCATTGCCTGTAGTCGAATTCTGTGGGTGACCCGCTCCGCTTTCGAAATAGGCAGCTGCCTTTGCGACCAGAAAGAGGAGGATTTCTGACACATGCTGGAGACGCACCTGCTTGCGGTCAATGAACCAATCAAGCCATCTACGAGGGATTTTGTTAGCAAGCCCTATTTTTTGGACCAGCTTGTAGAAGATGGTTCTGCGCAGTTTCAGATTGAATGGCGCTATCGCAATATCGATCTGATGCATGCTGTACGGATCAACTATCGCGGCACGGTGCCTGGCGGGGACTTCAAGCAAGATGGGCCTTGTTTCTTCCGGAACACGCATATCAATGGCAAGATCAAACTCGCCGGTCAGCAGCGGCCTTATGTCGGCGGCTTCTTTGCGCGTTTTGACTTTTGGGTTGCGAGGAAAAAAGTCAAAAGCAATGTGATCGTCGGCGAGGTCGAACTGTTTTGCAGTAGCGATGTTCCAGCTTCCCACCACCAGCGTAATGTGGGCATGCGCAAAACGCTGACGAAGGTCCTTTAGGGCCCCTAGAGACATCCAAAAGTCGCCGACATGATCAAGCTTGAGGACCAAAATTCTCATCCTTGCGCTTGACTGTTCCGGCTCTTCCCAGCTGCGGTATATAATTTGATTGCGGTCGTGCTTTGTAAAATATGCCATTGCCATTCCGAAGATAATACGGTCAACACTGATAGCCCAGTGACGCGTGTGTAGGGTTGGAGTGCTCCCCACTTGTCCGCGTCTCCGCAAGAATTCTGCCATCAGATCCAAGCCGCGCTCCAGCAGGAGCTGTCGGGCGAAGTCTGCATCTCTAGCGGTGGTAGCGCGCCAAGAAGCCAGCTATGTCCCGACCCGCAATGTGAAGGGCTTCGTCACGGTCTTGCATGCAGTGAGTTCGAGAAACGCCGAGTAGACGGCGATCGCCAAGCCGCCGTCCCCAGATCTCGAGCATAACGGCAGTGGCCTCGCTCTTTGGTCGATGCTGATCCTGAATGAGACCGTCGGCGCCGGCGACGACATCGCCGGCCGGATTGACCGTCTCCGGCACGCCCTGTCGCTGTGGTCCCGCATCATGGTGGTTAACAAGGGACCCGCCGCAGGCGCTTTTTTCTGCGCGTCCGGGTCGTCCAACATGAAGTGGACGAAGCAACCCTGTGATGAAGTCGAGGGGGGGGCCCGCCGGGGGGGGGGGGCGGGGGGGGGGGGTTTTTCCCGTGGTTCTGCCCCGCTTTCGCGTGGGGGGGGGTTTCCCCCCCCCCCGGGCGACAACGCCGATTTCCGCTGGATCTCAGCGTTTTGGAGCGATGTGCGGGGTC
>NZ_JAMYRO010000027.1:0-92536 GCF_040321495.1 Mesorhizobium sp. M0408
GACTGCCATCGCTGGTGGTAGCGCCGGAGGCGGCGGTAGTAGTCGAACTGCCGTCGCTGGCGAGGAGGGGCGACAGCGCGGTCTTACCATGACTGCCATCGCTGGCGGTAGCGCCGGAGGCGGCGGTAGTAATCGAACCGCCGTTGCCGGCGAGGAGATGCGAAAGCGTGGTCTTGCCATGATTGCTATCGCCGGTGGTGGCTTCGGAAGGGGCGGTGGCAGTCGAGGTGCTGCCGCCGGTGATGGTCTCGGCCGGGGCTGTGGCGGTCGAGGTGCCGCCGCTGGAGGTGGCTTCGGAAGGGGCGGTGGCGGTCGAGGTGCTGCCGCCGGTGGTGGCTTCGGAAGGAGCGGTGACAGTCGCGGTGCTATCGCCGGTGGTGGCCTCGGAAGGGACCGTCGCCGTAGAAATGGGATCGGTGGCCGCAGCTTCGGAAGGAGCAGTCCCGGCGGTGCTGAGATTGTGTTGCCGGAAAACGGCCTGCAGTTCCGGGGAGCTCTCAAGCGCGGTGTCGCCTCGCTGTGAACCCCAGGCGTACGCGTACTCGAAGGCGGGTGACGGAACCAGCTTGGCCCAGTGGTCCATCATGGTTTCCATCTGGGCGGCGGTGGGCACGACATATTTGCCACCCATGTCGGTGTTATAGTCGCCACCGCCAAACGTCTGGTAGCCTGGAATGATCTTGCTCGTCGGGATGCCCGATGCCTGAGCGGCGGCAACGAATTTATCGATCATGTTATAGTCGACCGCGCCATCCGTGCGGACAGGATAGACATCCACGCCGTAGTAATCGATACCGGTATTGGCGGGATTGTACGTGTTCGAAAAATCCGGATTCGCGGACGTCCCCAAGCTCATCATCGTGATGTAGGTCTTGGCGTCCGGCACATTGGCGTGAATCCAGTCGGATTCTGCCTTCAGATTCGCGGCGGAGGCGTAGGTGCCCCATTGGCCGGTGGGATCCGGCTCGTCGACAAGGAAGAATCCGAACAGCTTCGGATTGCCGATGAAAGGCGTGATCTTGTCGATAAAGGACGACGTCGCTCCGTCGGTTTCGTTGAGGTAGACCAAGCCCTTCATACCGTCCGGCAGCGCATTGAGTTGGTCAACAGATGAAACGTCGGCCAGATTGAATCCGGCTTGCGAAATTTCCGTGCCCGATCCACCTGACGTGTAATGCAGAGTTGTCATCCAATATTCCTTTTTCTGTTTCGACCGTGCCTACTTACAGACGGCGTATATTAGCGCCAAATCACATACCGACACCCTCTGACAGAAATATTGAGGTTTGAAGTAGGATTGAGCGTTGGAGGGGCGCTCCCTTCGAACTCGTTTCCGCAACGGTATCGACGACCAGCCAAGGATGGTTCTATTCGGGATAAGACTCGGCTAACTTGATCCGACCGTGTGGAGCTTGGCTCGAATGGCGCGGTCGAGAAGCCGTCCGACGCAGGACGGCCGGGAAATCTGAAAACCAGACCAAAAACAAAACCCGCCTAGCGGCGGGTCGTCAGTGCGAATCTGCACCGTACCCAAATTACTAGCATAGCTGCCGGCACAAAGCAAGAACAAAATGTGACACAATCGACGAAGCTGCCGATCTAGACGGCGCTTCTCCGAAATGCGAATGCGCCTCGCAGCCGGCATTGCCGCAACAGCGGTGCCGTGCAACATCGGCGGCTTGGAAGGAACCCCGGTGCTGTCTCGCCTGATCGCCGGCCTGCTGCTCGCCTGCGGATTGACCCACAGATCATGTATTCGCTTGCGCAGGCGTCGTGGGGCTACCCAGTTGCCTTTTCCGCGAGGCGACGGTTGGACTCAAACATCTTCTGCGGCATCCGCCGAAAGCTCCTGATCATGACGTTCGCGCGGAAGAGGTTGGCCGGATTGGCCGCGAGGCTGGTGCAAGGCGATATATCCCAGACACCAGGGCGCGGACGAGCGGCTTGCGTACCGGCGTCTCGATGAAGCGCCAGACGATAAAAGAGGCAAGGAGGACCCCGGCCAACACGACGAAGAATGCGGCGTTCTTGCCGACATGAGGCGCCAGCGCGTTAAGCGAAATGTAGCCGATATACTGGTGCAAAAGATACAGCGGATAAGTCAACCCTCCGAGCATCATGATAGCCTTGGATGGAGCAATCACGGAGCGGAGCAATATCGCGCCAGCGAAGACTCCGTAGACCACCATGTTGGCGGTGAAGAGAGCAGGATACGAAATGGCTGCGCCAAAGTGCTCCTGCATCCAGTTATGAGAGAACATTGCGGTCTGGCAAGACACCAGGAACGCGACGGCAAGAAACAGAAACGCAGCCGGTGAACGGCCCCTTGCAACGATGTCTTCCGCGAGGATGCCGGCGGCAAACAAAGGCGCATAGTTTGTAATGAAGAGAATGCGTATCACCGGGTTCCCAAAGAAGAACTCGTTGGTTGCCGAAATTGCGAGCCAGATGGCCGCGATGGGTATTTTCCAGCGCTGAAAGGCGCCGGCAAAGATCAGCACTGCAACCCAGCCGTAAAACAGGATCTCGAGCATGATCGACCAGTAGACGCCATCCATGGACGGCCTGCCGAAGAGGCGGGCGAACATGGAAAGATTGGCTACATAGGTTGGAACATCGGTCGGAAAACGCTGATCTTTGGCGACGACGAGAACAACAAACGTCGCGGTCATGCAGACGAGGAATCCGGGATAAAGCCGGGCGAAGCGGGCGACCGCGAATTCCTGCCAGGTTCGACCTTCGGCCGACCACGCGATGACGAAACCGCTGATCAGGAAAAACAGATTGACGCCGAGATAGCCGTAGATGGCGTAAGGTGCTGCGGCAGGATATTCCACGTCGAGATTGCCCGCGATCGCGCCGCCAAAAAGATAGTGAAAGAGCACGACCGCGAGGGCTGCAGCTAGGCGCAGCAGGTCGAGTGATGCCATGCGCGCCGGAATGGCCTTGCCTGCCGGTTCCACAGCTACCTCCCGCAGCCGTTTCAGCTTTTGACAACCATCAGCGGCCTGATCCGCAATACCAGTGCTAACGCGAAGACTGCAAACCGGCGGCAGGTCAAGCCTTTACCTTCTCAAGTACGAACAGCTGCTCGCAGGACAGGAACCGCAGGACGCTAAAAGAGCGTACCAGCTTGAGCCCCGCCGCCGCGAAATCCTGTCGTGCAACGGTGAGATTGACGGGATGAGGCGCCGACATCCTTCCGGTGATCAACTTCCGCAGCCTTAGCCGTATTCTCTGGAGGCGGGTGCCAAGGCCGTAGGATACGATCAGGCGACGGCTGGCAACGCGCGCGAGCTCAATGATAATGTCGCGCCTGAGATGTGGCGGGATAAGGTGAATGAGGCGAAGGCAGACCACCGTATCAAAGCTTTCGTCGGCGAACGGCAGCTGCGTCACGTCACATCGGATGAATCCCCGAAATCCGGATTGACCTTCATATGCTGATTTAGCCAAGGCCATCATTTCCATTGAAATGTCTGCAGCCAGCACCCGACAATTATGCTGGCCCAGCACGCCGGCCAGCTTCCCGGTTCCGCATGGGATATCGAGCACCTGAGATGGAGGCGGGCTGCACCTCTCCAGCGCCTTGGCGATGCAGCGTTGCTCCCGTCGCGCAATGACGTATGACGCAACGGTGGACAGCTTCAACCGGCCTGCATAGCCGTTCAGGTACCAGCTCGCAAAACTCGGATCTTGATATCTCTGTTTTGTCGGGAGCTCATAGGCCGCGACTGCCGCGACCTTGGCGTTGTAATTGGCAGGTATAGCCGTATTTGCCGCTGCCGTCTGATGTGGCTCGAGGTTCTCGCTCATATGCCTGCTTTCATACGATTTCTCCTGCAGATGAGATCGAAGATTTTTGTCCGACACGTTCATTGGATAGCCGACCAAGCTGCCCTATTGGCGATAGAGGGGATAAACGGCCAGTTGGCTGCGTCCATCACAGAGAAGGTTTCCAGAAGGCTGGGTGTCTCGCATCCCTCGAACGGATGAGACATGCCGAACTCATGACTGCCGCGCCCGCGCGGAAGTGTGCTGGGGAATAGGGCTACTGCACATCCCTTTCGGAGACGGAACGGTAAACGGACGGTAGGCAATCCGGAAGGATAGTCACCGAAACGCACTCCTTCCGTTCACGATTTTGGCGTCCGTCGATATCCTAACGTGACCACACCGTCATTCATACGGATGGCGCGGATTCCTGGCTCGTCGGCTAGACATCCCAGGAAGAGATGGGCGTTCGCTTCAGCAAATGGACATGACGTCACTGCCAGTAGGCTTCCCTCAGTCTGGATTGAAAGATGATCTTGGAGCTATTTGGGCCGTCCGGTGCTGGTAAGACGACGTTAGCGTCCGAGCTGGTGCACGTTTTGCGAGCTCAGGGCTACTGTGTTGTTTTGCAGACCGGTGACCGCCGACATCCGGTTAGAAGGGCCGCCTTCAAACTGGTCTCCGGCTTGCATTCAAAGTGGATCGGACAGCGTTCTCTCGGTGCAGAAGTGCTTAAGATTCTTCCACCCAAGAATGAGCTGTGGGCGGCTCGCCTGAACTGGCATCTTGAAGCTCTTCTTCAAGCTTGGCGCGCGGCAATAGCGTCCAATGACACGATCTCAATTTTTGACCAGGGTATGGTGCAATTCGTATGTTCACTGGTTTTGTTCAGCGGCGTAACGGATCGTGAAAGGGTGTCGCGCGCGCTCGAGCTTCTACCCAAACCGGATCTGCTTGTCCGATTGCAGGCGCCAAGGGAAATTCTAGAGGTCCGTCTGAAGGAACGCCGGCGTAACCTCGGTATCATTCAGAAGTTCCTCGAAGTCGATCTGCAGAGCAGTCTTGATCATATTGACCACGTTAATCTCATTGGGGAACAACTTGGATCGTTTCCCGTGCCAACAACTTGCGTCGAAAGTTTAGATTCGAACGGGCTCACAGCTGCCACAGAAATGATAGCGCGTGGAGTAATCGACAAGTTCGGCGCGGCGCGGGCGAAATTTAAAAGAGTTGAAGCTTAGAGAGATGCGGTTTTGAAGCGTCGACAAGAAGATATCCAATAATATGGAAAATCGAATTATTGAAAAGAAACCGCGCGAGTTGACATGACATGCGCTTTTCTCGCTACCAGACTGCCTTGGCGTTGACGTTAGCTGCTGTCAGCGCGATATCCATAGTTATCCACGGGGCGGTGAGTGGAGAGGACGTCGCATCGACAAAGTTCGTCGCGCCGGTAGCCATGGACCTGCCGGATTACCTGCACGCCGCGAAGGATGCGGCATTTGGCACAACTTTCACCCGAATAACCAAACCCGGAATCCTCGGCGCCGGCATCGCATGCGGGAGCAAATATTGCAGCCACCGCTATTCGAGCGCCCAGGCCTGGAATTCGGATCAGAGCCTTCTTGTCATCAGCAACGGCTGCGGCGGCTTATGCTTCCTGGATGGGCGCACCTACGCCCCGCTTTTTCGCCGTGATCGATCGACCGAATGCGAATGGCATCCTCACGATCCCGACCTGATGATCTGCGTCGGTGGTCGGAAAATCTCGACCTGGGCGCCACGCACCAATCATGAGGAGGTCCTGTTTGTTTCGACTGACAGTAGCAATCTCCAGTTCGGGCCATACAAAGGTAATCCAAGCCGTGATGGCAGCCGTATTGCCGTACGCGCGGTTCGCCGGGACGGCAAAGCGGTCGTCTTTGCCTACGATCTCAGACAGCGGCGGAAATTTCCGGAAATCGATCTCGCACAGCTTGTCGGAGCCAACGGCGCCTGCTCAATCTCGCCGCTGGGCGTCAACATCTTATGCATTCAGAACCTGAAAGACGACACTGAACAGACGCTCATCTTTTCTGTTGACGGCGTTCTGCGCCAGAAATGGACTGAGCATCATCGGCCTGGCCATGGCGACATGACCGTCGATGCCGACGGCAGCGAAATCTATGTGGGGATCAGTAAGTCCGATCCAGACATATACCAGGTGATCAAGCGAAGGCTGTCAGATGGGAAAGTCACCTCGCTCATGAGATATGGTGAAGCACAGCATGCATCGCTCAGGTCGCTGGACAGGCCCGGTTGGGTGTTCCTTACCTATTCGGGCAATCCGGACGAAGTATCGAAATATCCGGCTTGGGCGCCGTATGCGCGGGAAGTCATCGCGTTGCGCATCGACGGCAGCGGAGAGGTCCGGCGCATTGTGCAGACGAAGAACGTTCCATTCGACTACTGGAGTGAGACCCACGCCTCGCCGTCCCCGGACGGTTCACAGGTGATCTGGTCAAGCAATTGGGGAGTACCCGGCGGCCCGGTTTACGATTTCGTCGCCCGTATTGACTGGCCGGAAGGATCAGACACCGGCTCGAGAGCATTAGCCGCGAGCGGTCTTCAATAACAAAACCTTCCGGTCGCCTATGGCGATATGGCCGATCGTGCTTGCTCCATTCACGCTTTTAACGCCTCACGTTCAACTTCGCCGCCATACGGCTCCGTTCGATGTCGATTCATTCAAACGGACGACGACAGTGGCCAAGCCTGCACCTAGCGTGATTGTGCAGTTTGCAAGGCTTATGACACTTGCCGGAATCCTACGAATTACAGCGATGACGTCGGGTGACGGCTTGTATCGCCAAGGGCGCTCGCGCCGGAGCTCACTGTTGATGTCACGGCCGAGAAAGGAATAGCAGATGGATACGGATAAGCGAGCCGAAGAGAATGCCTCTTTCAACCCTGAGTTGTTAGAATGGTTGGTATGCCCAATGACCAAGGGCTCACTTGCCTGGGATTCGGATCGCGATGAACTCGTTTCGAAGAGCGCAGGACTTGCCTATCCGGTTCGCGACGGCATTCCAATCCTGCTAGCCTCGGAGGCACGGACGATCACCTCCCGCGTGGTCAAACTTCGCGCATCCAGACGATGATGGGAGCCGCGCTAAAGTAGGCGGCTTTCCGACGACAGCCAGCAATGACAGGAAAGTGTGCCGCGGAGCGCGAGCCGTTTGTCTGCGGACCACTCTGCGCTCGGCACCCGGGCAGTGCCGACCTCTTTGATGCAACGCGCGGCGACCTGAACCGGCTGGGTACGGCGGCCCGCTGCCGGGACAGGGTTTGCGTCATTTAAACAGACGAGGACAGTGGCAAGACCTGCCCCTACCGTGACCTGGGCGAGATGGGTAGCGAAACCAACACCATGAAAGCAAATTCAAGGGCCGGCCACTTCGCGCGATCGGGCTACAGCGAACGGTCAGGAGACGCAGGATGAATCCGCATCTGGTGTGTGTCGGAGGCGAGGATCATGCCCTGCGAATTCCGTTCTTGATGTCGCTGCGAGAGAAGGGATTCCGTGTTACTGCGGTGTCGAGCGGCGGTGAAGCCGCATTCCTGCGGCATGGCATTCCGCATCGCAGCTACGGTTTCGACCGATTTTCCAGCAGCAGCGGAGAATGGGCCGCCATCAGAACCATTCGAAAGCTGATGGCGGAACTCCGGCCGGACATTATCCAAAGCTTCGACACCAAGCCCAACCTGGTGACGCCACTTGCGGTGCGCGGAAGCGTTCCAGTCGTGCGCACTATCAACGGTCTGGGCTGGACGTTCTCGTCCCTGGAACCGCGCGCCCTTGCCCTGCGCCCAATCTTTTGCGGACTGCAATGGCTTTCGTCGTTATGGACGGCGGCTACGGTGTTCCAGAATCGGGACGATCAGGCATTCTTTGAACGCTACCGACTGATCGGACGCGGCAGCGGACGAGTGATCCGCAGTTCTGGAATCGACGTCGATGCGTTCGCCATGGCAAGGCATCTTGCCCCGTCGGCGATGAAAATGCGCGAAGAGCTTGGGCTCCAATCCGCCGAGATCGTAATTTTTGTCGGCCGGCTAACGCGCCAGAAAGGCATCCCGACACTCCTCAAGGCAGTCCCTCGCATCCTGTCGGAAAGGCCCAATGCCCGTTTCGTGCTTGTCGGCCCATTGGAATCCGAGGGCCCATTTGCAGTGGACAAGGCTGAGATCGATCGACATGTGCCGCATGTCATCGCCTTGGGTCCACGACGCGACGTTCCTGCCCTTCTTGGCATGGCCGATCTGTTCGCCTTTCCAACACAATACCGAGAAGGGATTCCGCGCGTCCTGCTGGAGGCAGGGCTCGCGGGATTGCCTATCGTCGCCTCGATGATGCCTGGTTGCAATGAGGTGGTCGAGGACGGATGGAACGGCCATCTCGTCCCCCCGCACGATGCGAACGGCCTTGCCTCTCGAATTATAGAGGTCCTGTCCGACCGCCGGAAAGGACGGACCATGGGCGCTCGCTCTGTCGAGCTCGTCCGGACGCAGTTCTCGCTGCCCTGGGTGGTCGAGCAATATTGCGATCTCTACGACAATGTCCTTAGTGCCAAATCCCAGGGCGGCTTCGCTCGACCGGCATCGCCGGTGTTGCTTGAAGAGCCTGCTGCAAACCGCGGATCGGGTGGAGCGCGCCGATGATCCGGGACGCGATCCTGGCCTGCGGCGTGGCCATGTCGTACGCGGCGCAGCTCTCAGTTCCGGGCTTGCCCTTCGGCTATGGCGAATTGTTTCTCGCGCTTTGGATCATGCTGTCGATCGGGCGGGTGCTCGCCGGCGGTCACTTGGTAGTCAGGCCCGCCCTGATCCGTGTTGCGGGCTTCTGGCTGATCATCACGCTCGCTCTGGGTATTGGCACCATCGTTGGCTACCTGACCACGGTACTGTATCTGTCGGTGGTGATGCACGATGGGGTAGCCTACCTGCTGCTGATCTGCGTCACCTGCCTGGCCGCCGCGGAGCCCGACGCGGATCGCCGTCTGCGCAGTGCTGCCTGGTGGGTGGTCGCGATTGCGAATGCATGCTTTATTGTTCAGCTGGCACTTGGATGGGGTTGGATCCACCAATCCGGCGTCGATCCCTGGTACTGGGATCGCTTCCGAGGCTGGTCCGAGAACCCCAACCAGCTCGCGCTCTATTGCGCACTCCTTGGTCCGCTCGCCTTGCATCTTGCGACGACTACAAGCAAGCCGTGGGCGAGGTTGGCCGGGCTCAGCAGCCTTATCCTGATCATCTATGTCGGAAGGCTGACGAAGAGTGATACCTATCTTTACACGACGGTCCTGGTCGGCCTGATATTTCTTGGGCTGCGGGTTCGGACATGGCTCGCAGCCGGTGACGGCAAGGTCAGCCTGTCCCGGCAAGTTACCCTCCTGCTGATGATTGGCTTCCTTCCGTTGGCCATGTCGATGACGCCTTACATCGTCACGGAGGTGGGCAGCGTCGAACAGTTCGCCTTGAGTCTTACCAAGGACAAGGGCGGCGAAGCGACCGCCGAAACCGCTGCACTTCGAATCCATCTCTGGGGAGATGCATTGGGCAAGGGCCTAACGTCAGGATCCCTGGGCCTTGGTCCTGGCCCGCATCTGGAGCGCCCGCCCATTTCCTACAGCCAATTTCTGCCCCGGCCTTTCGAGGCTCACAACACGATTCTCGATCTGTACACTCAAGGTGGTTTGGTTGCGGTCCTGGCCCTGGCCTGGATTGTCGGCGCGGCGGCTTTATGCGCATGGCGTGCGAAGCTCGATGCCCTGTTCGTGCTGGTGGTGTCGATCGTCATCTTCGGAATGCCACATCTGATCATCCGCCATCCAATCGTGTGGTTTGCGCTTACCATTTGCCTTGTTGCCGGAACGCCGCGAACGATTTCGGCAACCTCTAGCGACCTGAGGTGATGGCATGTGTGGGATTACCGGAATTCTCCTTGCACCCGATGCCGCCAACATCAAACCGCTCAGGGCAATTGGCCAGATGACGACGGCCCTTCGTCATCGTGGGCCTGATGGCGAAGGCTTCTGGATCAATCGCGAAGCCGGCATTGCCTTCGGCCACCGACGTTTGGCTATAGTCGACCTATCGGAAGCAGGACGCCAGCCGATGCATTCGGCAAGTGGCCGATATGCCATTACCTTCAACGGCGAGATCTACAATTTCCGCGATCTGCGCCGCGAGCTTGAAGACGCTGGCCATCGGTTCCGTGGCGCCAGCGATACCGAAGTGATGCTGTGCGCAATCGAGAGCTGGGGTCTCGACACCGCACTCACGCGCTTCGCTGGCATGTTCGCATTTGGATTGTGGGATCTAAAGACCAGGACCCTCCATCTCGCCCGCGACCGAATGGGCAAGAAGCCGCTCTATGTTGCTGCAACGCGCGATGCGCTCGTTTTTGCCTCCGAGTTGAAGGCAATCCATCGTTTTCCAGGTTTCTGTCAGGAGCTCGATCTCGACGCGGCCGCGACAATGCTTTCGAAAGGATGGGTACCGGGAAACTGTTGCATCTGGCGAGGCGTGTTCAAGCTACCTCCGGGCTCGGTCCTGTCTGTGACGGCGGCGGATTTTGCCGAGGCGCGCAGCGCCGCATCCCTTTCGCAACGCGCCCGACACTGGTGGTCGCTGTCTGAAATCGCCGCGAACGGTCGACAGAATCCAATCGCCGGTACCGACGAAGAACTGACCGATGGACTCGACGATCTGCTTCGACTTGCCGTCCGGGAACGCATGATAGCCGATGTGCCGCTGGGTGCCTTTCTGTCTGGTGGCCTCGACAGCTCCACGGTTGTGGCGCTGATGCAGGCCCAATCGCCAAAACCGGTGCGCACATTCACGATCGCTTTCGGAGAAGGCGGGTTTGATGAGGCTCCCCACGCGGCGGAGGTCGCGCGGCACCTGGGCACCGATCATACTGAACTCCACCTTTCAGCAGCCGCTGCGCGTGAAGTCATTCCGGAACTGCCGCGGATCTGGGATGAGCCGTTCGCCGATGAATCGCAGATACCGACTTTGCTCGTGGCGCGGCTCGCTCGCCAGCACGTTACGGTGGCGCTATCAGGCGACGGTGGCGATGAATGCTTCGCCGGTTACGCTCGTCATTTCATGGCTGCGCGGTTGAAACGACAGCATGCGCTGCCGTCGCCGCTGCGTCACGCGCTTGCTGCAGGGGTCGGATTGCTGGCCCGTGCGGCGCGTCACGATTTCGTCGGCAAGCTGCCGCTTTCGGCGAGTGGACGGCACGCGCTGCGGAGCGACCGGCTGCATCGCCTCGCTCGGCTGCTCGCTGCGCCAGATGAGGACGAATTGCATCGACGGCTGACCGGAGCATCGACCGGGAGCCTCGCACTCCACACGCCGCCCACATCAATTCAAGGGTCCCCCCGGCTTGATGGCCTGCTGTCCCGTCTCTTGTACGACGACATGGCCGGTTACCTGCCCGACGATATATTGGTGAAGTTGGACCGCGCCAGCATGGCCAATAGCCTCGAAGGCCGGTGCCCGCTTCTCGACCATCGGGTTGTCGAATTCGCCTGGCGGCTGCCGGCACATGCGAAGGTCCGCAATGGCAAAGGCAAGTGGCTTCTTCGTCAGCTGCTTAGCCGCTATGTTCCGCAACGGCTGATCGACCGGCCGAAGCAGGGTTTCGATGTTCCCATAGCAGTCTGGCTGAGCGGCCCGTTGCGCATCTGGGCCAGCGATCTAGTCGCCGATATACGCCTCTCCGGAGATGGGATCTTCGACTTTGCGAAGGTCGAAACCTGCTGGCGCGACCATCTTGACGGAAGACAGGATCATTCTCGCGATTTGTGGCCCGCGTTGATGTTCCAGGCCTGGCGCAACGAGGCCGGGCGGTCCGCCGGGCCGGCAACGGGCATGTCCACAGCGCTCGAACTGACAGGAGTATGAGATGGAAGGTTCCATAGTCAGCCGAATTCACCTTCCGCGCGCCACTGAAATGCACGTGCCGACGCGCGAGATCAATCCGCGCATGAGGCCATTCCTGCGCGAACAGGTCGACGCGCAGACCCCCTTCCATCAACTCCTCATTACCATCGCGAGGAGAAAATGGTTCCTGCTTGCAATGGTGATTTTGGGCGGAGTGTTGGCTGGGCTTGCGGGTTTTGTGCGTCCTGTCCTGTTCGAGGCGACCGCACAGGTGATTGTCGATGCTCCTGGCAGGAACGCGGCTCCCGGAGGTGCGGATTCTGCTCAGGAGATGCTGGATGCGAGCATTGATGACCACTTAACCATGCTCTCTTCGCAGGGGCATCTGCGTCGCCTGGTGGCAGCCCTACGCGAGACAAAGATCGGCAACATTGCTGAGCAAGGTGATGATGTCGGAAATTCCCGCGCCGCCCCGGTAGGCGGCAACCTGCAGAACATACGCACCTTCGCAGCTGGTCTGCTAGAAAGGATTTGGCCGCAGGGCGGGCCGGAGGCGGCCGATGCAGCCGAACTCAAGGCATTGCGCAAGGGCATGAGGGTTGGACAGGAACTGAGATCAAGGGTGATCACCGTCGGCTTCACCGACGACGATCCGGCGCGAGCCGCCCTGGTGGCCAATACGTTCGTCCAAGTATACATCGACGATCTCGCACAGAAGCGCAGGGCGTCAGACAGGCTGGAACTCGCCTCGATCGTCGCCAGCCTGCCGGTCGTACAAAGCGACTTGGCGAAAGCGACCGACCGCCTGGAAAAGTATCGACTGAGCCATGGCGCGGTCGATCAGGGTGCGGCGGATAACGCTGCCAAGGAGACAGCCGAACTTAGTCAGCAGATATCCTTGTCGAAAGCGGATCTCTCAGCGACGGAATCTCGCCTTCAGCACATCGAGGCTTTGCGAGAGGAAGGAGCATCGGTCGCGGCGCTCGCCGAAGCGATCGGGTCTCCGGTATTGGCCGACATGGCGGCCCGCCAAGCCAACGACAATGCGGATGCGGGCCTTAGCACTGCGATCAACGGCGAGATCGAACAAGGCACTGCTCGCATTGCGGCGGAGGGGAACATCTACCGTGCCCAGATCGCTGCTCTGGAGGGCCGTAAGAATGTACTCGATGCGGTGGTGGCCGACACAGCCGGCCGGCTTTCCGGCTTGCGTGCGCTCGAGCCGCAGGTCAGCATCCTGACGCAGCGATACAACCAGCTTCTCACCCAACAACAGGATCTGGTGCAGCGCATCGCAACTCCCTTGCCCGGGGTCTCGATCCTTTCAGCGGCATGGCCGCCAACGAATCCAAAAACCCTGCCGCCCATCTTTCTTATTCCGCCCGGCATGATCGTGTTTGGCCTCATTGGCGGGGTCTTCGTCTTGGTCCGCAGCCGTCTCAATCAGACCTTGCGCGGCGGGGCCGAAGCTGAAGCCGCGCTCAGGGTTCCGTGCCTGGGGCTGATACCGGAAGCGCCCACAATACACGCGAAACGACTACAGCAGCTGGTTCTCGGCCAGCAAAACTGCAGCTACAGCCGAGCCGTCACTTCTCTCCTTGTCACCGTGGCTCTCAACAAAGCGAGAGGCCGTGCGTCGCACGTCATCCTCGTCACGTCCAGCGTCCGGCATGATGGCAAGACCGAGCTCGCATGGAGCCTCGCCTTGGCAGCTACCCGACTTGGGGGACGAGTGCTTTTTCTCGATCTTGATGGCACGGGCGCCCGCCTCACGAACGAGTTTCTGAACGAATTCGGTGCGTTCAAGCCGCATAAATCCTTTGGAGACTATATGAGCGACCGTTGTCCGCTGCACGACGCGGTCACGGGAATGCCTGAAATTGGAATCGACTTCATGGCACTCGCACCATCAGAGGATCTGCTGCCGCAACTGTCCATGATCGACGGGTCCCTGGTCACAGATGAGCTGCGCTCGATGTACAGCATCGTCATCATAAATGGACCGCTGGGACTTGGAGGACCTGAGGCCAGGCTACTGACGGGCTGGGCTGACGCAGTTCTTTTTGCTGTTCGCTGGGCCAGGACGCGTCGCAGCATCGCGCGTGGTGTTCTGCAGTTGCTGACGGAGGACGAGACGGCTCAGGTCCCCGTAGGCAGCGTTCTCACGCAGGTCAATCTTAGGAAACACGCCGGCTACCGGTTTGGGGACAGCGCGGATCTCTTGCTCGAGAGAACATCATGAATGTCACATGCGGGATTCCGCGTAACGACCGCCACGGCATTCGACCTGTCGAGCGGAAGATAATATCGACGATCTCGCAGTCCGGAGCAGGGTCCGCGGCCAAAGGCGATCAAGGCGATGAAATGCGCGACGCCGGCGCAAAAGACATCGACGATTTCAGCGATCCGAAGCTCGCCCGCTTCCCTGCGGCCTCCGTTGCTCCAACGAATATGGTTTTGCCGCACAAGGAGGACACGGGCCGGGGTCTCGGCTATGCCAGCATCTTCGCTCTTTTGGTCTATATCGGGGGTGCGGGCTTGACCAGCTTGGCGCAGTTATTGATTGCGCGCATCGTTGGCTCCACCAGCTATGGCATCTACTCCTATGTTCTGGCCTGGACCTCGGTGCTTGCCTATCTTGCAACGCTTGGTTTCCACGTATCCTTGTTGCGTTTCGTCTCCGCCTACAGTGCCAAAGGGCGGCTTGACCTGGTACACGGCGTAATCAGGTTTGCTCTGCAGAGGTCGCTGGCGGCGGCGACACTATTCGGCATCGTTGGCGCCGCCTTGATCTTTTTCTTTTCAGATCCTTCTCACAAGGAGCTTCAAATCAGCCAGCTGCTAGGCATGGCAGCAGTGCCTTTGGTCACCGCCTACGCTTTGGGCGCAACACTTGTTCGTGCTTTCGGCGGCGGTGTCTCGGCCCTCCTGCCGGAACGCATAGTGCGCGACGGCCTCTTGTTGACGTTGCTGGGAATGGCGGGCTTATCCGGATCATGGACCCCCAACGCACCCTTGGTGATGCAGGCGGTGCTGGCAAGTTCAGCCATCACGGTCGGCCTGGTGTTCGTCATGGCGACAAAATTTCAGCCGCCTGGCTTGCGGCAGGTTCAGCCAGGCGACGAGTCGCGGGAATGGTGGTCCGCGGTTCCGCCAATGATGCTCATGGCTGGGCTCGATGTTTTCATCAGCCGGGCCGGAGTCATGGTGCTGGGCTGGACGCATCACATTCGCGAAGCAGGCATTTTCGCATTGGGATTGAACGTCGCCTTGCTTGTGAGCCTTTCCCTGGTTGCCGTCTCTACGATGTTTGCGCCGACAGCGGCTGCCCTTCATGCCCGAGGCGATCGGATGGCTCTGCAGCAGCTGTTTTCACGGGCCGCCCTACTTTCCTCTGGTGGGGCTCTAACGATGGCCATCCCGATGCTTGCGATTATTGAACCTCTGTTGAGCTGGTTCGGCGGGGATTTCAGTACCGCGGCACCCGTCGCGCGGATACTCATTCTCGGATATGTCTTTGTCGCGCTGTGCGGACCCCAGATGCTCCTCTTGATGATGACCGGAAACGAATGGGCGGCAGCCGCAACCATGATCGTCGGCGCTGCGGCCAGTATCATAGGCTGTGCCACAGGAATTGCGCTCTACGGCGCGCCGGGCGCCGCAGTGGGCCTCGCGCTTGCGTTGGCGATTTGGAATGTGGCGATGTCGATCTACATCAGCAAACGGCTGAAAATTATCCCTGGGCTGATCTTTGCGCTAACATCGTTCAGAACGCACGCAGTCGAAGGCCAGCGGCGACATTGGTTCCTGCGCTGATTTGAGACCGTCGCGCCCCGATACGCGACGGCATCAGCGTTCAGGAATTTCGAGTCCAGGGTTGTGTCGGATAGAGGCTGGCGAGTGCGGCTTTGTGGCCGACGCGTTACACGCCGAGTGGCAGATCATCGCCCGACAGGGCCCGCGGCCTACACGGTGGCCTCATTCACCAACGTCTGTTGCCGTACGCTGGCCGCGGCATCCGTTCCATGAAAGTCCCGGTACCATTCGACAAAGCGTCGCACTCCGTCCTCTAGCGGTGTTGCCGGGGCGAAGCCGACGGCCTGGCGAAGATCGCTGACGTCGGCGCGCGTCTCCAGAACGTCGCCAGGCGGCAACGGCACATCCACGCGAACTGCCCGGCTGCCAAGAGCGGTCTCGATGATCGAAATCAGCCGGTTGATCTCCTCGGGCCGGTCGTTGCCGATATTGTAGACGCGATACGGCGCGGAACTTGTGGCAGGGTCGGCGGTGCAAGGGTCCCAATTCGGATCCGGCTGCGGCGGTGTAGCAAGTGCTCGAACCACGCCCTCAGCGATATCGTCGATATAGGTGAAATCTCGCCACACGCGGCCGGCATTGGCTACTTCAATTGGTTTGCTCTCGACGATCGCGCGCGTGAACAAGTAGACGGCCATGTCGGGCCTGCCCCAAGGGCCATAAACGGTGAAGAAGCGCAGTCCGGTCACGGGCAGGCCGAACAAATGGCTGTATGAATGCGCCATGAATTCATTCGAACGCTTGGTGGCGGCGTAGAAGCTGACGGGATGATCGGCGCCGTGATTTTCGGAAAACGGTATGGTTCGATTCAAGCCGTAGACGGAGCTCGAAGAGGCGTAGACGAGATGACCGACGCCATGATGCCGGCAGCCCTCAAGGACGTTGAGAAACGCCACTATATTCGATTGCACATAGGCGTGCGGGTCAACAAGTGAATGACGCACGCCGGCCTGAGCCGCGAGATGGACGAGGTGTGAGGGGCGAACGTTTGAAAACAGCAACTGAACGCGCGCGGCATCCGCCAGATCCATTCGTACCGGCGTGAACTTCGCCTCGCTACAGAGGCGTGCAAACCGCGCTTCCTTGAGCCGCAGATCGTAATAGGGCGTGAAATTGTCGACGCCCACGACTTTGACACCAAGACGCAAAAGCCGTGAGGCCACGTGAAAACCAATGAAGCCTGCGGCGCCGGTGACGACGATCGGTCCTGTCCGTGCAAGTTTCTTCACCGCGCGGTCCGAACGGGATCGAGCGATTTCCATCTTCTCCGCTGCGGCAAGGACAGAATCGCTGCATAGATCGTTGTCCACTTGTCGCCTTTCGAAATCCGTTCGACAGTACCGAATAGCCGGTCCGGGATTGCGGCTTCCGATATTTACGCTGGCGCATCGAACCTAGTGGAGTGCGCAATGCGGTGCACGACCTGCCAAGTCATGACACGCCAACTTGCGTAGTTTGAATCCCGGGCGGATGCCGACGTCCGGCGATTGGATCTAAGTGGCCGGCCTTACGGCAGGACCGAAATACGCCCAAGAAGGGCCACCAGTTCCGCCTGGCGTTTTGTTTCGGTCTTGGCGAACAGCGAGGCAAGCTGGGAACGGATCGTGGTGCGGCTGAGACGCCAGCTGCGAGCGATCTCCAAAGGTGCGTCGCCCTGGGCCAAGCGCAAGGCGAGGTGCGTTTCTGCGCTCGTCAAGCCAAACATTCTTTGCAGCGTCCGAGGATTTGGCCCCGACCTGTTGTCGCGATCCAGCAGCGCCACAATGCTCGTTCCGTCGGGAGCGATAACGCCGTTCTCGTTCAGTATCACCGGTCGGTCGCCCCTGCTGCGGATCACCACCCAAGACAACGAGCCCGGCAGGAATTGGCCCGGAACATTCGCGATCAGCCGCCTTAGGGCGGCCGTAAGTCCGCTCGCCGTGTCGGCCGCTTCGCCCTGGCGCTCAAGCGTGGTTTGGGCGGCTGCGTTCCACTCGACTACTTTTCTTTCGCGATTCAGCACGAGATAGCCACAGCCAATGCGATCAAGCACGCCGGTTATGGATTCCAGACTGCGGCCTTTTGGTTCGGCGAACCTTGCGTCCAATGGATCCGATGCGCGATCGGGAAGGTGACCAGAAGAGGGCCGCGTATTCCGCGCTTCAAAATCATACTTGGTCCTCGTAACAATGTACCGATTGCTCGAAGAAGCATCGACCTGTCTATCGATCAGATTCATTTTCTACCCCTAACCCAAAGTTTCACACGCCCGAAATAAGTATTCGGGATTCATGTAGTCTTCTATGTGTAGCTGGATTCTAGTCTTCTATGCGCTGACGGATAATACGTTCATCACCACCTTGAAAACTTAATATGATCCGACAGTTCTAAGGCAGCTCTTAGGCCCCGCTGCGTCCGATAAAATGCGCGCTATGATAGCGGTATGGCAATCCGGCAGTGGTACTAAGCTGTACGTTTTTTGCTCTAGTCTCGACGGGCTAGTCAGAAGGTTGTAGTCTGTGTCCATGAGCTCGCAGTCGCGCAGGTCGAATTCGAACCCGTCGGGCAGATTGCTAACTCATATTGCCTCTGCATCGGTGTTAGCTGCCACACTGATATTTGAAATAAAATCGTCAGCCTATATTGGGCAAGGCGCCAGTTTTCTGGAATTTATTCCGGCTATTATTATTATCGCCTATCTCGAAGACCGCGTACCGGCGCTCGCTGCGACCATTCTGATGGTGGCTGTCGGGCTGTGGGCACGAGGACACGATCAGATTTCAAGTGGAGATTGGGCACGCGCAATCCTGCTTCTGGTTTCGGGTGGCGTGATTGCCATGACCTTCCATCGTCTGCGGCAGGACTTGCGTGAGTTGCTGGAAGTCGCGGAGGCCAGGCTCGCTGCCGTCGAGGCGACCGAAAGCCGCTATCGTTGGGCCTTCGAACGTGCTGCCATGGGATTCGCGAACACCAACAAGAAAGGTGAGTTGCTGCAGTCCAACAGACGCCTTTGTGAGATGACCGGGTACAAGGAGGAGGAGCTTGCCCAACTGCAGCTCGATACGCTCGCCCATCCGAACGACCGGGATACCTTGGCGCAATTGCTGGCGAGGCTGGGCAATGACATTTCTTCGTTCGTTTCGGAGGTGCGTCTGTCACGAAAGGACGGTACGGCATTCTGGGCCAGGCTAACGCTTTCTTCGTCCGTGCCCGAGGGTGGCCTCTCGGAGAGCATCTTCGTGGTGGTCGACGATATTTCGGAACGACGCGCTGTTCACGAAGCGCTTCGGGCCCAGAAGGAATGGCTGGACCTCGCTCTGTCTGCTGGACGCTTGGCCACGTGGCGCATAGACCTTAAAGGCGGGATAGTCACGGGCTCGGACACGTTCTGGGACATTCTCGGCCTGGCCCAGGCCAATAGCCGCAGTTTGGAGGAGCTGTCAGCTGTCGTTCATCCGGCGGACTGGCCAAAGCTGGCGGCATCGAGAAAGGCCGCACCATCGGTCACGAATTACGATGTTGAGATACGCGTCCGCCGACCGGACGGACATATCCGCTGGGTTGCGCTGCGCGGAAGGGAGGAAAGACATGATGATGGTGGACAGCGGCTTGGAGTGGCTGCCGACCTGAGCGAGAGACGACAAACCACGCTGCTGCGCGCCGCGGCAAAGAAGCGGGAGCGCATCATGCTCGAACAGCGTCACAGATTCGGCAACGTTTTCGCGGTGATCACGGCGCTCGTGAAAATGGTCGATGTTCCCGGAAACAACGTCGCCAAATACAAGGAAATGCTGATCGACCGGATACGCGCGCTCGAGGCAACCCATCTGCTTCTTTCACGCAACGGCAGCGTATCGGGGGCGATAAACGATCTCGTTGCGCAAGAATTGCACCCATATATTGGAACACGTGCGATATCGGTCAGCGGTCCTTCCGTGGCGATGTCGGGAGGCGCCGCCGAGAGTTTTGCAATGATCGTTCACGAGCTTGCCACCAATTCCATGAAATATGGAGCGCTTGCCGATCCAAAAGGCCGGATCGACGTAAGCTGGACGTTCGCACCTGAAGAAACAGGCAGCGATATCGTGTTCGAGTGGGTGGAATCGGGGCGGCGTAGGACCTCAAGCGTAGTCCGTCATGGCTTCGGTTCCATGATAATCGGAGTGGATGGAGCGCCGCTTGTCGGTCACTCTCCCAGGCTGGAAATATCGGACCAAGGGTTGCGGTATTCGCTGCGGCTGTCACGCAAGGAAATCGGATTGTAGTGCAGTGCTCCAATCGGAAAGCAGATATCTAAAGGCGGGTCGCGCTGAGCGGCCTTTGAGATGCGCAGGGTTCCTTCCAAGAATGTCGTCGGCCCAAAGCTGCGCCGCGGCTTTGGGATATGCAGTAAAATGCATGAGGAGTCTTGGGACGCCGTTTGCACGTCCAAAAGGACGCGCGGCGCTCTAGCTGGCATGTCTCGAAAGCCAAGTCTTCAGCATAACGGCAGCCTCGGTCCGATTGCGTACCCCCAATTCACGCAGAACCGCAGCAGCGTGGATTTTCGTGGTCGCCTCTGCGATTTCCAGATCGCGCGCAATTTCCTTGTTTGAATAGCCTTCCGCCATCAGCTTGAGGACTTCCTTTTGCCTCGAAGTCAGCCTGCCAAGGTTGACGCCAGCGGTACGCCTCTGTGGGCCTTTGTCGTCGGAATGGGTATGCGCGTGGGTTGTTTGCGTCGCTCCCGGGCGTGACAGAAGTGCAGGAACATAGATGCGGCCGGAGAGGATTTCATTGACGGCCAAAACAACCTCTTCGTCCGTCTGCGATTTTACGATGTAGCCGTGAAGCCCGATCGACAGAGCCGTGAGTATTTCCGAGCGTGAATCGTTTCCGGAAACGATCGCAAATCGCGTGTCCGGATAGGCAGACAGGATCCCGCCGAGCACTTCTTGATTGAACAGGCCCGGCATATTCAGATCCAGGATCGCAAGATCCACGAACGACTGCTCTGCCAGCAAACTGAGCACCGCGTCGAAACAGGACGCTTCAAAGATCTCCACACCTGGAATGCCTGCGGTCAGTGCCAATCGCAAGCCGCGACGATACAAGCCGTGATCGTCGGCGATGACGATTCGATACATTGAACTACCCCAACGCCTATCTGAATGGATTGAACGGTAATGGCCTGAAAGTCGTGGCCATCATCTCGTCGATTCATCCAGCCGACGCTGCGGCACCCCCAACACCGCAAACGCCAGATTTCTAATATAATCTTAAATGACGGGAAACGCTCCTCTTTTTTTGCCCCTTGTGAGCGAAACCCGCCGAACGTCGTCGAACATACGTTCTGACCTTTTGGACAGCTGACAGACCGGCCGGTCGTTCAGCAGTGCTATAGGTCTAAAGATATAGAACAGCAAAACGGCTGAATTGTTACCATTCGAATGCACGACGACATCCACCCTGACGGCCACATACCATCCAGATGCAATGTCCGGATCAGGGGACAGTGGAGAAATCTCACCGGTCTTCTACGGGAAATCTCACCGGTTCTTCTGAGGGGACAAGAACGCGTTTCCCGGGTGCTGACCAGGGCAGGATAGCCGGCCCGTGACGATAGCGTTCAGGCCGAATGAACAAGGGAGGACCAGGATGAAAGCGGTTATTCAATGTGGAGGAATGGGAACACGCCTCCGCCCCTTCACTTCGGTCTTGCCGAAGCCGCTCATGCCGATCGGGGCACGGCCGGTTCTCGAGATGCTTCTGAAATGGTTGCGACGCAACGGCATTCAGGAAGTTTATATTACAACCGGGTATCTCGGCCACTTGATCCGCACCGTGTGTGGAGATGGCTCGCAGTGGAACCTGAAAATTCGATATACGCAGGAGATGGAGCCGCTTGGCACCATCGGGCCACTGTCTTTGATCAGGGATGAACTGACGGAGCCATTCATCGTTCTCAATGGCGATGTCCTCACGGATCTAAGCCTCAGTCGATTTGTAGCAGCGCACCGTAAGCACACCGATCCAGTGACGATCGCAACAGCCTGTCGCCTGATCAAGATGGATTTCGGCGTCATCGACGAAGTCGACAATACCGTGCAGGTCTTTCGCGAGAAGCCGACGCTTTCGCATCTGGTCAGCATGGGAATTTACTGCATGAACCCGGATGTTCTGCAGTTTATCCCATCCGGCATACCCTTTGGGTTCGACGACCTGATGCTGCAGATGATGCAGAACGGCACAACCGTGCACGTGTACAAACATGAGGGTCTCTGGCTCGATATCGGGCGCGTCGACGATTTTCAGAACGCACAGACCATTTCCTGGGAAGACCAGTCGGCCTCGATCGAGGTCACTGCGACGGCTGCATGATGAAGTCACGAGCCCGGTTCCCACAGTTATCAGTCTAGGAGGTTGTGATGCTCTTGGTCAGTGCCCCGATCTTGGGTGTGCCGGAGAAGACTGCTTTGACCAAGGTCATCGACAGCGGCTGGCTGACCATGGGGGAGCAGGTACGAGCCTTCGAACAAGCTTTTGCCGACGTTCATGATGCGGAGGATTGCGTCGCGGTCAGTTCTTGCACCGCAGCGCTTCATCTCATTTTGCACGCACTTGGCATCGGACCGGGCGACGAGGTGCTGGTGCCATCCTTGACGTTCGTGGCGACCGCAAATGCGGTCCTCTATGTCGGTGCGACGCCGGTTTTCGTCGACATCGAGTCAGCCGACGTGCCGCTGATGTCGATCGTGGAAGCCGAAGCGAAATGCACGGCCCGCACCAAGGCAATCATTCTCGTTCATTTCGCCGGCTACCTCGCCGATCGGGAACAATGGCAGAGGCTCGCCCGTGCCCGGGGGCTGCACATCGTCGAGGACGCGGCGCATGCGCCGGGCTTGAAGGAGGTGGGGACATTTGGTGCCGCAGCCGCCTTCAGCTTCTACGGCAACAAGAACATGACCACGGCGGAAGGCGGGGCTGTGATCGCCAGGGATGCCGGTCTGCTCGAGACAATCCGCCAGGCGCGTGGACATGGGATGACCACCGGGACGCGTCAAAGGCTGAACAGCCGCACCCCTCAGTATGATGTCACCATGCTCGGATTCAACTATCGCATGGATGAATTGCGGGCTGCGATCGGACTGGTCCAGCTGCAAAATCTGCAGGAGTGGAATGAGATCAGGCGTATCCTGGTCATGCTGTATCGCCGTCTCATAGCGAAGCATTGCCCGGCCGTGACCATCCCGTTCCACGAGCCGCGGACGTCGGCCTACCACATCATGCCTATCCTTTTGCCACGTTACGCCGACAGGCAAGACGTCATCGACGCACTGCGCGGGCAAGGGATACAAACCACTATCCACTACCCGCCGGTGCACCAGATGACGCTCTATCGTGAGCTCATTCCCGGTACTCACTTACCGCGCACTGAAGATTTCGCGCAGCGCGAACTGACTGTACCGCTGCATCCGCAGATCACCGCGCCATTGGTCGAATCGGTAGTCGTCGCTCTTGCCGCGGCGGTCAATAATTGCGCTCAGACAGGAACAGCCGCATGAATGCCCTGGACCTAGCCATTCACCGGTCTAACGTCTCGAGCGCCGCCCATGGGTCTGCGAGACGAGCAATCGATCTCGTCATTGCGGCAGCCGCGGCGATCGTCTTCGCCCCGCTGATGCTGCTGATTGCCGTGGCGCTGCTGCTGGAAGGCGGTCGGCCCATCTTCTTCACACAGACCCGCGTCGGGGCCGGTGCTCGCCCATTCCGCATGTACAAGTTCCGCAAGTTCAGCGTGCAATGCGACCCCGGTGGCTTGGCTCTGACCATGGCCGATGACAGCCGCATGACGCCGATAGGACGGTTCCTCGCCGTCACCAAGTTCGACGAACTGCCACAGCTTTGGAACGTCTTCAGAGGCGAGATGGCAATCATCGGGCCACGCCCGGAGAGCCTTGCCTTCGCCGATTGTTTTCGCGGGGGCTTCGAAGACGTTTTACAATACAAGCCAGGCTTGCTGGGTCCAGCCCAGGTTCTCTTCCGGCATGAAGCCCGTTTCTATCCGCGATCGGTGGACCCGCTACTGTTCTATCGCCAGGTTCTGTTTCCTGCCAAAGCCAGGCTCGACCTTTCCTATTATCCGCAGCGCACGATCGGCTCCGATGTTGTGTGGATGGTGCGCGGCTTGCTGGCGGTGCTTGGCGTGGTTTCGCCGCCGCCGATTGGACCTTGAGAGCAGGTGGGACATCCGCGCTCTCGTGGATTTGCAACGTCAGTGCCTCACGTCATAGGGGGAACGCTTGGGTCATGGCATACAAGGGCAGGAAAGTTCTGGTTACGGGTGCCGACGGGTTCATCGGTTCTCATCTCACCGAAGCACTCGTCCGCAGCGGCGCCGACGTCACCGCGCTGGCACTCTACAATTCCTTCGACAGCCACGGCTGGCTGGACGATTTGCCCGACACCATACGACGCCAGTTGAATCTCGTCCGCGGCGATGTTCGCGACAGCGCGTTCCTTAACCGGATCGTGCGTGGCCAGGCGGTCGTGTTTCATCTCGCCGCACTGATAGCTATCCCGTATTCGTATGCCGCTGCCCAGTCCTATGTGGAGACCAACATCCTGGGCACGGTCAACGTTCTCGAAGCGGCGCGCCAATGGGAGACGGAGCGTGTAGTGCACACTTCGACAAGCGAGGTCTACGGCACCGCGCTGACAATGCCTATCAGCGAATCCCACCCGTTGCAGGGACAGTCACCATATTCGGCATCCAAGATCGGCGCGGACATGATGGCGGAGTCCTACGCCAGATCGTTCGACATCCCCGTGGTCATCATGCGGCCCTTCAATACGTACGGCCCGCGCCAGAGTGAGCGGGCCATCGTAGCGACCATTATACGCCAGGCTCTCGACAAAAAATGCCCGGCGATCATGGTGGGAGACACAAGCCCGATCCGCGATCTTACTTTCGTGGAAGACACCGCGGCGGCGTTTTTGACCGCAGGTTCCGCCGAGCTCGAATTTGGCCATGCCTACAATGCCGGAAGCCAGCGCGCTGTGACGATCTCGGACATATTGGATCTGGTGATCGAGTTGAGTGGCTGCAAGAAACCAATCCACCGGGACGAGCGCCGCCTGCGGCCGCAGAATTCCGAGGTGCGTGCCTTGCTGGCCGATTCTTCGCTCCTCGAAAGCAAGACTGGATGGCGTGCCCAGACCAGCCTGCGCGAAGGCTTGGAGCGGACCATCGAATGGTGGCAAGGGCGCCTCAGCGAAGGCCGGGTGCGACACGAAATGGGTTACATGACATGAGCTTTCGCCCGGGAGGATTGGCTCCGCTGTTGATTGCGGCCGCGGTATCGCCGGATTCGAGCCAGAAGGAGATTGTCGCCCATGGTCCTCGCTGATCGAATCCTTATTGTCGTGCTCGGCATGCTGGCTGCCATGGATACGGCTGCTGCAGCGGAACCGCGGGTCGCCTATCGACTTTCTGCCGGCGACACCGTCGAGATCGGAATTGCCTCCATCCCGGAGCGAACGCAACGTGCGGTGGTCCAGATGGACGGCACGATCGCGCTTCCCGAAGTCGGTATGGTTTCGGTGGGCGGCTTAACTCCGGCTGAACTGCAAACGCGCATGCAGACGATCTTGCCGACCAAGATATTCCACCAGCGTCTGCCTGATGGGCGGGAGCAAATGATCGTCATCAAGCCGACAGACGTGACCGCCGTGGTTGCGGAGTACAGGCCGATCTATGTGACCGGCGACGTGCTCACTCCCGGACAGCAGGCCTACCGCCCGCTGATGACCGTGCGGCAGGCGATTGCCGTGTCAGGCGGTTTCAGCCTTTTGCGGTCCCGGGCAAACCAGGTTGGCCCAGATCCGGTGGATCTGCGGCGCGATTACGAGTCGCTTTGGGGGGAATATACCAGAGATTATTTTCATAGCGCCCGCATCCGCGCCGAACTTCAGGACAAACCGACTTTCGACATGCAGCCACCACAAGGATCTCCCTTGCCGGCAAGTTTTGCGTCGGCGATCGCGCAGGCTGAAGCGGAAGGGCTGAAGCTCTCGTTGGACAACTTCCAGCAAGAGCAGGGCTTTCTGGATAAAAGCGGCAAGGATGCCGCCGCACAAACCGAGACCTTGCTCAAACGCGAGCAGGCCGAAGCGGATGGGGTGAAGGCGGACGAAGACGATCTGGCGCGCGTAAGGAAAGCGTTTGAGTCCGGAAATCTCACCAACAACCGGCTCGCCGACGTCCGGCGCGCTTTGGTTCTCTCTTCCAGCCGGGCACTCGAAACGTCGGTTGAGCTTATGAGAGCACGACGTCAGCAGGACGATTTTGCCAGACAGCACGAACGCAATGACAACCAAAGAAGGATGGGTCTGCTGATCGAGTTGAAAGATACCAACGTGCGCCTTGCCGACGTCAGCGCAAGGCTTCGCGCCGCCAGCCAAAAGTTGCAGCCCACGGGAGCTGCCGCACTGCCGTTGCCGGTTGCCGGCGAGAAGGTCCAGGCCGAGGTCACGATCATTCGCAAGGTCGGCGAAGAATGGCGAAAACAGCTTGCCCAAGAAGACACCGAGGTCATGCCGGGAGACACGATCGAGGTCAGATTCAGCAGCGCTCTCGAAAATGCGGCGACCCGATAGATCGGGCCGCGTTTCGCAACCGCTTTACTGCCTGAAGGCCCTGGAAAACTGGTCGGTAAGGGGCTTCATCAAGTAGGACCAGACACTGCGCTCGTCGGTTCTTATGTGGACTTCGGCGGGCATGCCCGGTTTGAGTATTTTCTCTCCTGTCAGGCACGTCGCTTCATTCTCGACGTCGATGCGCGCCGAAAAAAAGGAAAGCTGGCGTTGCTGATCCTTGATCAGATCCGCTGAGACGCGCTTGACCGAGCCTTCGCAAGCAGGTGTGGTGCCGGCGTCGAACGCTGGAAAGCGGATCGACACCTGCTGTCCGGGATGAATCTCATCGATACGCGACGGAGGAATGGAAGCGTCGACGACAAGGTTGTCGGAATCGGGCACAATCATCATGAGCACCTCTCCTGCGCCAATCACGCCTCCTACGGTATGGACCGAGGATTCTTGTACTGTGCCCGATTGCGGGGCACGAATGTCTGTCCTGCTGAGTTCGTCTTCGGCCACCACCTTGCGCTCACTGAGTTCGGTCTGCTTGGCTTCCGTTTCGCGAAGTTCGTTGGTCACGTCGCTCCGCATTTGTTCGTCGAGCTGAAGCACCTGCAGGTCCGTTTCACTGATGTGAGCTTGTACCTCTGCTATCGCTGCGACAAGGCGCCCCGATTCGCCGCGAGCCCGGGTCTTGTCCAGGCTGACATTGCTCAACCTCTCCTTGGACACCAACTTCTTTGCGTAGAGAGATGCGACATCGGCAAGGTTCTTGGTCAGCAGATCCAGAGACTCGTCCGTTGCAGACTGCTGCGATTTGAGGCCATCGATCTGACGTTCCAGCTGCTTCGCGCGGCTTTGTAATTGTGCCTTCTGGCCAGCCAGCGCCGCAGCACGGCTTTCAAACAAGGCACGCTCGCCACTGACAAGTGCCACCACTTGCGGGTCGCCCATTTGAGCGCGAAGGTCGGGCGGGATCTGCATTTCCGGCAGACCCTGGCGCTCGGCCTCCAGTCGGGCCAGACGAATGGTGGCGCGATTGAGGTCCTCGGTGATTATCTGCAGGTTTGCTCGGGTCAATGTGTTGTCCAGCCTGACCAACACATCGCCGGCCTTCACATGATCGCCGTCCTGCGCGAAGATTCCGCCGATGGTGCCGCCGGTTTGATGCTGGACTTTTTTAATGTTACTTTCGACCACCACGGTTGCGGGCGCAATCACCGCGCCGGCAATCTTGGTCAATCCCAACCAGAGCCCTCCGCCAAAGATCAACAGCAAGCTGGTTGCCAGGCCCAAGAGCAGATTGGCCCGGATGCCATCCGGCTCTGGCTTCGTCTCCAACGAACGGCTTTCGCCACCGGCTGCGACGTATGACGACACGGCAACAGCAGAGCGATACCTCGCATATGCCCGGCTGCACCTTTGTGCGGCGGAACGACAATGTGCTGCTAGGCTCCGGACCAGAGTACCCCAGGGTAGATTGGCTCGAATCCCATCCGGCTCCGGCTTCTCCCCGGTCGGCTGGCCTTCGCCGCCAACCGCAGCATATGACGACATGGTCACGTTAGACACTAAGCAATACCTCACGCATGCCCGCTTGCACCGTGCTGCAGCGGAACGACAATGTTTGGCTTGTCCGGGCGCGGGAAGGGCCGGATCACATTTGCCAGAACGTCTTCGCGCGAGCCGAACGAATGGAGCATCCCGTTCGACAGGACGAGTACCTGATCGATGTTGACGAGAGCGGAGGGGCGATGCGCAACGACGATCACGATACCGCCGCGCTGACGCACTGCCAGGATTGCGCCGGCCAAAGCAGCATCACCGTCTGCATCCAGATTGGAATTTGGTTCGTCAAGAACGACGAGGAATGGATCGCCGTAAAGTGCCCTGGCAAGCCCGACGAGCTGCCTCTGCCCAGCCGAAAGGGCCGCGCCGCCTTCTCCGATGCGTGTTTGAAAACCCTGCGGAAGACGCATGATCATCTTGTCCACGCCCGCAGCCTTGGCAGCTGCCAGCACGCCTTTTGCGTCGCGCTTGCCGCCGAACCTCGAAATGTTGTCGGCGATCGTCCCGTCGAACAGCTCAACGTCCTGCGGAAGGTAGCCAATATGAATGCCGAGCAGTTCTGAATTCCACTGATCGAGCGAGGCGCCGTCCAATCTTACCGTGCCACGAAGCGGCTTCCATGCCCCGACCAAAGCGCGCACGAGCGTGGTCTTGCCGGAGCCGCTCGGGCCGACGACCGCCAACCCTGCGCCTCTCGCCAAGCGGAAGCTTACATTGAAGATGGTGGGCTTCTGCAGGCTTGGTGGCGCGACGGTCAATTCCTCGACCGCAAGCTCAGCCTTCGGGCCGGGCAGTTCCATTGGCTCTTGCTGGCTATCAAAAGCATCCAGGGCTGCCGACAGCTCGGTATAGCTTTTGCGGGTTGCCAGAAACCCTCTCCAGTTTGCGATCGCCACATCGACCGGCGCCAGCGAGCGGCCCAGCAATATGGACGATGCAATGATCACGCCAGGCGAGGCCTCGCCGCCGATCACAAGGTAGGCACCAAGCCCTAGCACACATGATTGCAGGGCCATTCGGAGCGTCTTCGACAGTGAGCTTGCTGCGCCGACGACGTCGGAGAGCCGTTCCTGGTTCTTCAGATAAAGATGACTGACCTCGTTCCAGCGCCGGCTAAGCGGGGCGGAAAGGCCCATCGCCTGAACAACCTCTGCGTTGCGGCGGCCGGAGTCGGCCAGAAGCCGCTGCGCTACGAGTGTCTCAGATGCACGAGCCGCAGGTTTGCGGCCGATGATCTCGGCAACCACCGTCAAAAACACAACGGCACATGCGCCGAGCGTTGCCAGCACGCCAAGCGCGGGATGCAGCAGATAGATGACCACCATATAAAATGGTATCCAGGGAGCGTCGAATAAGACTGTCGGCCCGAGCCCGGAAAGAAAGCCACGTAGCTGGTCCAGATCACGAAGCGGGTGTACCCGGTTCGCATCCGGCCCGGCGACGAGGGGCAGGGAAAGCGAGGCTGCGAACGCTTTTTGCTGCAGATTTCTATGCAGGCGGCTGCCGATGCGGACCAACAGGCGAAGCCTCACGAAATCGAGGAGCCCATAGGCCGCGTAAAGTCCCAGCATCCCGACTGTAAATCCGACAAGAGTCGGCACGCTCTGCGAAGGCAGCACGCGGTCATAGACCTGGAGCATGTAGACGGAGCCGGTCAAGGCGAGGATATTTATCAATGCCGAGAAAATGCCTACGCCGACGAGGCCGTGCACACAGCCGAACATTGCGGAGCGGAGATCGAGCGAGCGCCCTTTGGTCGACTTCATGATGTGCGCTCGTTGACGCGAAATTGCCGCGCAATCTCGTCGATTCTTTCGATGAGGGACAAACTTTAACCTTCCGGGAAGCAGCAGCCCCGCCCCGCTGCTGAACATTACGAATTGCTTACATACGTGCCTTCTTTGATTAAAATGTAGCAAAATCGTGACGCCAGGCTGAGAATTCGGCAACTGGCTCGCCAGGCTGGGGATAACCGGGTCGAGTAAGGAGATATTCCTAATCATGACACGGCGCAGAAGCTTATGGTCATCTTTGTAGCATCAAGGCTTCAAAGCGTCTGGGGAGGGATCGGTTTTGATTTTGTCGATCGAGAGTTAAACGGTTTTGAGATACACTTCATCGGTACGCAATTGTCGGCCACCAACGCCGGCTAAATCGGGAGGCGAGTGTCGTGAGCGAAGAGATCAACGTTGCCGATGCCTACGGCAGGGGGCGCAGCACCTTCATGGGATTGCAGTTGCTGGTCTCGCCCGGTGCGCTTGTTCCTCGGCCGGAAACGGAACTGCTCGGCAAGGCCGCTCTCGATGTCCTGAGCCAACTGAACCTGCCGGTGCCTCGCGTTGTCGACATGTGCTGTGGGGCGGGCAATCTGGCGTGCGCCATCGCGCACCACGCTCCCACCGCGCGCGTGTGGGCAAGCGATCTTACCGACGGATGCGTGGAGGTCGCGCGCCGCAACGTCACCCATCTTGAAATCGAGGACCGGGTAACGGTGCTTCAGGGCGACTTGTTCAGCGCCTTCTCAGGCTTGGAGCTCGATGGCACGATCGACGTGATCGTTTGCAACCCGCCCTACATTTCGGAAAAACGGCTCGAGGGCGACCGTTCGCATCTGGTCGAGCTCGAGCCGCGTGAAGCATTCGCAGCCGGCCCCTACGGCCTGAGCATCCACATGCGGGTGCTCAAGGAGGCGCCGCGCTATTTGCGGCGCGGAGGCATCCTGCTTTTCGAGGTGGGGCTTGGCCAGGACCGGCAGGTCATGAGTTTGCTCGAGCGTTCCAAGGCCTATTCGAGTATCCGGGCAGTCACCAACCAGGCCGGTGAGGGCAGGGTGGTTGTGGGACATACGAGGGCGCAGGCGTAAGCATCGCAGCCGCGGCAGGTAGACGCGCTGTCGCGGCTAGAAACGGCCGGGAAGTTGAAACAGAGTTGCGCGAGATTTCGGCGATCAGTTTCTCTTGCGTCAGTTTCTCTTGCGCATGACGTATTGCGCAATTCCCTCGATGGAATCGAGATTCTCCGGCAGCAGCTCGCTGTCTTCGACCGTGATGCCGAAGGTCTCCTCGATGAAGCCGATAACCTCGAGCACACCCGTCGAGTCCACGATGCCCTGGTCGAGTAGCGAGGTGTCGCTCTCCAGGCTCTCGGGATCGGCTATATAGAAATTCGAAGCCAGGAAAGCGCGAATTTGTTCGCTGCAGGTATCGGTTCTATCCTTGGTAGATAACATTGATTTCGCCTCCGGTACAAAAGATGAATGCTGATCAACTTCGCCCTGGTACCGACTCATGACAGGGCCGTTTTTTTGAGCTTACCCGTGTCGGTCATCGGCAGACTGGGTACGATGACGATGGACTTCGGAACCATGAAGTTTTCCAGCCGTCTCTGGCACTCTTTCTGCAACTGCTTTTCACCGATCATGCTTCCCTGCTCCATCACGACAAATGCCTTCACTGCTTGCCCGAGCAGCTCGTCCGGAACGCCGATGACCGCGGCTTCCCGTACGCCCGCAATGTTCATCAACACGTTTTCCACCTCCTTCGGCGCTATCTTCTCTCCGCGCGATTTTATGATCTCGTCGCCGCGACCGACGAAGTAGAGATAGCCCTCGGCGTCCATCCGGCAGTAGTCGCCGGTGTATAGGACCTGCTCACCCGGCAGCGGGCCAGGCTTGAGCTTCCTGGCTGTCGCCTCCGGCTTGCCCCAATAGCCCTTCATCACCGTCGCTCCGCGGATGACGAGCTGACCAACGATGCCGGGGCCGACCCGCCTGTCATGCTCGTCGACAATCCACATTTCCGTATTGGGGATGGCGATCCCGACGCTCGACGGCTTTCGCTCCAGATCCTCCGGCGGCAGGTAGGTGCAGCGCTTGCATTCGGTAAGGCCGTACATCGAATAGATGCGGGCGCCAGAAAACAGCTCCTGCAGCAGGAGAATGTGCTTGAGCGGCAGGGCGGCCGCAGTGTTCGTGACGTAGCGAATACTCGAAAAATCCTGATCCCTGAGAGACCTGAGCTCCCCGAGTGCGGCGAAGATGGTCGGTACGCCGGGAAAACCCGTCACCCTTTCTTGCTTGATCAGCCCAAGGATCTGCGCCGGGAAGGCGAACGAGCGCTCAAGCACCAGCCGGGCGCCCGCGCCGAATGCCATGATCATCTGGTAAAGACCGTAGTCGAAGGCGAGCGGCAGGACATTGAGGATCACCTCGTCTTCGGCAAGCGCCAGGTATGAGGAAATCGAGGCGCACGCGGCGATCATGTTTCGATGCGTCAGCATCACCCCCTTGGGCTCGCCCGTCGAGCCGGATGTATAAATGATCGCAGCGAGATCGATGTCGATGCAGCGGCGCGAGGGCGGCGTGCTGCGGGCTGCCGCGACCGCGGCGTCCCAGCGCACAGCATGCGGCAATTCTTGCAGGTCGCTGTGTTCGATCGGCCCGGAGACGATCATGCGGCGCAACGATGGGCAATTCCGCGCCGGCTCCCTGAAAATCGAGTGCAGGTGTTTGTCGGTGATCAGTGCCGTCGGGCGGCAATCGTTGAGCAGATAATCAAGCTTGTCGCTTTTGGTGAGCGGATTGACGATGCACACCACGGCGTTGGCCTTGAGCACCGCCCAGAACGCAATGACGGCCTCGACAGTGTTGTCGGCGAAGACCACCACGCGATCGCCACGCGCAATTCCGGCATCGGTCAAATGGTGCGCTATGGCGTTCGAACGCATATCGAGATCGCCATAAGTGACACGTTGATTGCCGCACACCAGGGCCACCTTCTCGCCGAGCCGGCTGGCAGAGTGGGTGAGATAGTCATGCAGGAGCGGTACGGCGCCATGCATCATGCGAGCACCTCTTCGCGGTGTTCGCGGTCGATATCGATGCTGAGCTTGAGCGTGCGAGCCCCACTTGGAAGGCTCGCGATAAATTGCCGATGAAGAAGCTGCGTCGACAGCACCCCGACAAGCGCCATATTGTCGGAGTTGGACAGGTCGCCGTCGCCGGCGCTGGCCTGGCACTTGTTCAGGAGCCGGGTAACCGACTTGGGATCGAAGACGTTCGCTTCGCGCAGCGCCGCCTCCGAAAGTGCTTCGCGAATGTAGGCCGGAGCGCCATCTGCGACAAAGCAGAGCGCGTTGGGGGCCCGGTAAGGCTGCTTCTTGCGGGTGACGATTTCCGACGGCACGATCGGTTGCGCTACGCGCTTCAGCACATGCTTTTCATCGAGCACGCGCAGCTTGTAGGCGGCAGGAAGCGAATTCGCGAGTCTCACGAGTTCATGATCGAGGAACGGGAAGCGCCCCTCGACGGAATGAGCCATCAGCATTCTGTCCCCTTGTGAGGAAAGCAGGTATCCCGACATCAGCGTCTGAATCTCTATATACTGGTCCTGCGCAAGAGAGCCCCATCGCGAAAACTCCGGCGGCAGGCGGGCAAGCAGCTCGGACACGGCGTTGCGGCGCTCCGTTTGGGCGCGCATGTCTGCCGAAAACAGCCGCTTGATGGCGCTTGTGGTACGCCAGCGCGTGCCATGCGCAAAACCAGGCGCGTCACAGGCGTGGATGTCGCGCCCGAAGAACTGGCGTGCCATCGCCTGCTGCTGCACCGGCGAGCGGCTGAGATAGGGATAGAGGCGCTCCAGCAGCCGCGAGCGTCGCGTCGAGGCGGGCTGGCGTCCCCAGAAGCGGCGGACCTTGCCCTCGCGGAACAAATCGTAGCCGGCGAACATTTCGTCGGCCCCTTCGCCGGTCAGCACGACCTTGATGCCGTGCTGGCGCACCAGTCTCGAGAGCAGGAACAGCGGCGCCGGCGCGGTCCTGAGGATTGGCCGCTCGGTGTGGTAGATCACCTCAGGGAAGATGCCAGCGATATCGCTGCGCGAAACAACCACCTCATGATGGTCACTGCCGGCCACGCCGGCAACCAGGCGCTGGAAATGCGTCTCATCATACTCGGCGTCGGCAAAACGCAGCGAGAAAGTCTGGAAGCGCTCGCCCGCGAAGCGTCTCCCCAGCGTGGCGACCAGCGAGCTGTCGAGCCCGCCGGACAAATAGCAGCCGACCGGCACGTCGGCGCGTACTATCCTGAGCGCCGTCGCGGCTTCCAGGGCGCTGCGCACTTCCTCCACCGCGTCATCAAGCGAGCCGGTGAATTCATCATCGCCGGGTCCGTCAACCTCTGGATAGTCAGGCTTCCAAAAAGCCCGCTCCCGGACGACGCCGCTGTCATAAATGCGGACATGCCCCGGCGTGAGTTCGCTTACTCCTCCAAACACGCCTTGTGGCGGCGCGACAGTCCAGAGTGTGAAAGTCTGATCGATGCCGGCTGGATCGAAGGCGCGGGGTATATCCGCATCGGCCGCGAAAATGGCCTTCACCTCGCTGGCGAAGTAAAGCCGTCCGCCATGCTCGCAAAAGTGCAGCGGGCAGATGCCGAACCGATCCCGCGACAAGACGAGACGACCTGCCACGGAGTCCCAGATGGCGACTGCCCACTGCCCATTCATTCGCTCGAAGGCGGCCTCGCCCCAGGCATGATAGGCATGGACGATGACCTCGGTGTCGCTGCGTGTGCGAAAGCGATAACCGAGCGCGACCAGGTCTTGTCGCAGCTCGACGTAATTGAAGATTTCGCCGTTGAAGACGATCCACATTGTGTCGCCCGCGCCGGCGAGTGGCTGCTGGCCGCTTGCGAGATCGATGACGGACAGGCGGGCATGCGCCAATCCCGCACGTCTGTCCCGGTAAAGGCCGCGTTCGTCCGGGCCGCGATGCGCCAGCGCGCCCGCCATGCGTATCAGCGCATCGCGGGAAGGGGGCGCCGCTGCGGCGCTCAGCGACACAATTCCGGCGATGCCGCACATCGCCTAGCCCTCGCCCATTGAAGAGGACACCAACGGCCGCGCGTGAAGATAACGTGCGGCGCGCCGCTTGCTGTCGATATCCTTGAAAACCTTCTGGACCTGCATCACGGTGAGGCCGGTTGCCTCGGCGACGTCTTCGTCGGCGATCCCATGGTTCAAGCCGTAGAGGCACAGATCCATCAGATAATAAGGAAGCGCGAAGTAGAACTCCTCCTGACTCTGCGCCATCGAGAAGGTGTCTGTGGTGGGCGGTCTGCGCCGGACCTCTTCCTCCACCCCAAGATATTCGGCCAACTGGTAGACCTGGGTCTTGTAGAGGTGGACGATTGGCATCAGGTCGGCAATTCCGTCGCCCTGCTTGACGAAGAAGCCCTGGTCGTACTCCAGGCGGTTCGGCGTGCCCGCTACCGCGTAGTTGAGGCGGTCGGCATGGTAGTATTCGGTCATCTTGCGCAGGCGCTGCTTGTAGTTGGTTGCAGCGACGATCTGCAGATAGGCTGCCGACGGCAGGCGCACCGTGTCGGTCCTGCCCTCGGGGTCCTGAACCGTGAGGCGCGTGATGTTGAGACCGTTGCTCTCGAGAACCGAGGCGAGCACCAGCTTGCATTTCCAGCCGTCCCCATATTCGGGAACGACGGTCTGGATTGCTTCGGTCTGCCGTCTATAGGCGCCGATCGCTTCCAGGGCCGGCGTTATATCCTCCAGGATCGTTTCGATACCAAGGTGTGCGGCGACAATGCGGCCGAGCCTCAGTGAGTCGCCGGAGGAATGGCGCTCCGGCATGAATATCCCGAGGACCTTGCCTTTCCCAAAGGCGCGAACACACAACGCCGCAACGACGGAGCTGTCGATGCCGCCTGAGAGGCCGACAACCACCCCTCGACGTCGCAGCGTGCCGAGGACCTGCTGGCGCAAGATCTGGACGATGCGATCGACTTCCGCGCCAGCGTCGAGCACCAGGGCGTCTTTGCCGAATGTTGAGATCAGGTCGATGGCTTGTACTCCAGTTTGCGAGACTCGATTGGCGAATAGGTTTTCGCCACCGCTTTCTCGATAAGGGGACGATTGGTGGTAAGGTGAGGCTCTACAACCAGATCGATGTGGCTGCCGACGATCGGAATCACGTCCAGATGGGCGAAGACGCTATCCCAGCCGATTGCCAGAGGCATTCCGGGTCGAGCACAGCGGAACAGGGTGCCTGTGATCGGCAGAGCCGGCTTTGGCTCGGCCACCCACTGGAAGAAGGCTTGCGCGCGCAAAACCTCTTGCAGTTCCAGTTTGGTTCTAAAGCTCGTCGCGTTGAACTGTCCTTGAGCGAAGCGGTCGAGAAACTGGACCAGTTGTGCCTCGCGCTTCATTGCCACGGCGACTTTCGCGAGGGCGCGGCATGCCATCCGGTAAGCGGACACGCGGTTGGTTCGGATTCGATTGAATGTGCGCGTAAACGTCTCCCAGCGGGCGCTTCGCTCCCCGACGAGGCTGGTGTCGAGGATGCCGAGGAACTTTACGGTTCGCCCCGCTGCCAGCAGCCGCGCCGCAACTTCGAAGGCAACAGCGCCGCCGAGCGAATGGCCGAGAAGTCGTACATGGCCCGAGGGTTGGGCGCGGCGGATCTGGTCGACGGCGGCGTCGGCCATATCGGCGAGGCTGTCTTGTCCGCGCAGTATCATAGCCAGGGCCGGATACCTGATCGGGGCAACGCGGGTCACCTTGCCCATCGCTGCTGCAAAGGCTGCAAGGCTCGGGCCATAGCCGACGGACCCCGGGAACAGAAAAAGAATGGGAGGGTCGTGCTTCTGGGCGCGCGCGCTTTGATCGCCTGCCTGGGCGGACACGACCGCCTTGACCATTTGCTCCAGGCTCATCCCGACGGTGAAGGCCTCAAGGCCGAGTTCCTGCCCGATGGCGCTTTCGATTTCCATGACGCAGTGCAGCAGCTTCAGCGAATCTCCTCCGGCGTCATCCCAGCGTCCTGCCGCCACGCGCGTATTGAGAATGCTGGTCCATGCCCGCTGGACAACCTGCTGCGCGGTCAGCTTGCCTCGCGGCTCGAGCGGACGCGCGGTCGCCGCTGTCTCTCTGGCTGAAAGATCCATCTCTGCAAGTGTCGTGATGTCGACTTTGCCGCTCGGCAGACGCGGAATCTCGGCGATCGTGTGCAACCGCAAGGGACGCAGCGGCGGCGGCAGATTGGTCCTGACAAGCTGGCGAAGCTCGTCCGAAAAGGTCGCTTCGGCCGAGCGCCGAGGAACAGCAAAGGCGACAAGCTCATTCGCGGCCGTCACGATTGCCACGGCATCCGCGACAGAGGGTGCACAACGCAGCACCCGTTCGAGTTCGGCTGGCTCGACGCGTCGACCGTTGATTTTTACCTGGCGCCCCTTGCGACCGACGATGTGCAGTAGGCCTTGATCATCAAGTCGAACGAGGTCACCTGTCGCGAAAATCCGAAGGCCTGGATCGTGCGGGTCTGATGTTGCCGGCACAACCGCCCCGTCCTCCCAATGGCCAAGCAAGACATACGGGCTCCTGATCAGAAGCTCTCCGCTGCGGCCCGGTTGAACGCGGCGGCCCGCTTCGTCGACAATTGCGAAGGTGATTCCAGGCAGCAGCCAGCCAACTGGAACCGAATCTCCATGCTCTGGCCAGTCTCGCGGCAGGAACCATTGCGAGCCGGTGGTCTCGGTTGACGAGTAACCGATCTGGATAAGGCACGTATCGGAGACGGCCTTGCGCAGCAGGGCGATGTCGGTCCAGGGCACCTTCTCGCCACCGATCCGGGCGACTCTGAGTGAATGGAACGCTTCTGCAGGTCCGTCTGCCATAAGCGCGCGAAGCAGTGCCGGCACCAGATAGGTGATTGTCACGTCTTCGGATCGCACCAGGCGTTGAACGGCGCGCAGGCCGACCGCTTCGACTTCGACCAGATGCAAGGTGGCGCCGGTGAGAAGAGCAGCAAGAATCTCCCGGCACCCGGCGATTGTGGCGGGTCCGGTCAATGGCAGGAAAACATCATCCGAGTTGATGTGGCACGCATCGACATATTGCTGGACCCGGCACAGCAAGCTGCGCTGGCTGTTAACGATGCCTTTGGGCCGGCCCGTACTCCCTGACGTATAAAGCACGATGGCGGGCGCATCGACCGAGACGGAATAAGAACGAGGCACTTGCCCAGCCTGCGAGGCCGCACTGGTCGACACATCGATCCAACTGACCAGGTGGGGCAATCCATCGGGTCGGACATTGCCCTCGCCCAGGACAGCTGAGAGCCGCGCCCCGGCCACGATTTCAAGGATACGCGAGCTAGGATCTCGCGCGTTGAGTGGCACCGAAGGCCGCCCAGCCGTCATGCTTGCCAGCATGGCAATGGGATACCAGGCCGAGTTGGCCTGAAGAATCCCTATCGCCTGTCCGTCTGGGACGGTCGCCGCGATCTGGTGGGACAGCGTCTCGACTGACCGGAGGAGCTGGGAATAGGTCAGACGATTGGCGCCGTCGCTGATTGCAAGCTTGTCGGGGTACTGGCGGACGACATTTCTCAGGTGATCGAAGGCCGCAATGTTGGTAAAATCGACGCCCAATCTTTGAAATGGGCGCAGTACGGGACCACCCTGATCCAGTGCGTATTGTGGGACACTGGACCAATTATCGGAGGTCGTTGTCTGACAATCCACCGCTAGATCCTGATCCGCGACTTCTGATCCCAAATATGCCGAAGACATGAGTTGCCTACGCTAAGATTAGGGTCACTTATCGCCCCCCGCCCCAATCTTTTCATCGATCATTCTGATGATGCCCTGATCTTCCCTCAAGGGCGCTTGGTTAGTCACTTCGCCTGTTTCGCAAGCCGTCGGCCGAGCCAATCATGCCGGGCTCGCTGGCTGTTGTGGTGCGCATGACACGGACACATGCCAAGGCGGGCTCGAAGACCAAGGTGGGGTCGAAGATGGAATTGCCGCTATTCAGGCATATTGCCTATTCGGTGGTTCTTCCGGACGACACCGGCGATGCTTCGGTGTCGGAATAGCTGCCGGGGACGAAACAATAGGCATAGATCTGTCCCCGATTTTCGTCGGTCACGCGGATCCAATCCTTTTCCCACGTTCGGAAGGTAATACGCCCGCCCGTCATCATAGCTGCGGCTCTGAACGGACTCGGCGCGTTGACAACGCGCACCGAGATAACATCGTCGCCGTCCATACGCTCGACGAGATACGTCTGCATGAAAGCCTCCCCATGCCCCGCTAGATCACCCGCACTTTAACGCCGGCTAATGAATTCGGTTGCAACTGCTTGGCGAAACTTTGGGTCCGATACTTTCCGTACCCACCGGCAACTTGGTCCTCCGTATCCGTCAGGTTTTTCAGCGACGGGATGCCAGTTCAGGGGAGGGCAGGCTGATTGCGGCCATGCCGGCGACATGCCAATCTGCGCCGCAACGTTAGGCCCCTGCCTCCGCGGGCAATGGAAAAGGCGCTCGAATGGGCTCCTTTATGCTGTCCGTGATCTGGCATTCTGCCCGTGATTTGGCCTCATCGGACGACCCTGCAGGCCTTTGCGGGACATCCACATAGCGTGGCGTCGCCATCACCGAGGCATAGCAATGTGCGTCGGCAGAGAAATGGGACGGTTCGAGGTTTTCTGAACCTGCCTCACGACGACTGCGTCGTGTCGACGATCCGTTGGAACAGAAGACCTGGCGCTGGAACGTCAATCGTATTTGGCCAGGAAGCGCCCGACGGCGCTGAGGCAGTCGTACTTTTCCTCCACATGCGGCATGTGGCTGGAATTCGGGAAGACCAGGCCTTCAACGTACGGGATAAGATCCAGAAAGGGCTGGACGCAGGCCTCGGTCGCTTCGTCGTAGAAGCCGCGGAAAACCAGGGTCGGCGCCTCGATCCGATGCAGGCGGTCGACGATGGTCCAATTCCGCATCGTGCCGATGACGTGGAACTCATTGGGACCGTTCATGGTGTGATAGACGGTCGGATCTTCCTCGATTGCCGCAAATGTCCGGGCGACCTCTGGCGGCATCGGAACGACGCGACAGACATGACGGTCGTAGAAAGCCTTCGTCGCCGCAACATATTCGGGGTGATCGGTGGTTCCCGCCGCTTCGTGCCGGTCGAGCGCACTTTGCACATCGGCTGGCAACTCGGTGCGCAATTGCCGGGCTCCTTCCACCCACAGCGCCATCGAGGCCAGCGAATTGGCCAGGATCAATGCCTTGAGCCCCTCAGGGCGGCGCACGGCGTGCTCGGCCGAGAGTATGCCGCCCCAGGACTGGCCGAGCAGGGCATAATGGCCGGCAATGCTGAGATGGGCGAGCAACGCATCGAGTTCGCCCAGGAAGAAATCGACGGTCCAGAAGTCGCCGCCCTTGTCCGGCAGATGGGTCGATTTGCCGTTGCCGATCTGATCGTAGTGGATGACGGCTCGCCCGGTTCCGGCAAGCTCCTTGAATGAGTCCACATAGTCGTGGGTGCAGCCCGGTCCACCATGAGCGACGACCAGGGGCAGCTTGCCCGACCCGAGGTCCCCGGTCACACGGTACCAGGTGCGATAGCCCTTGTAGTCGCTAAATCCTTCGGTGATCGCATGTGCCGTCACAGTCCAAGCTCCGCATCATGGCGCGGCAGGAGCCACTTTGGTGCACCCCTCCCAAGCCTTGTTTGCGGCCGACGGTACTAAGCGGCCCAGCGCATTTACAGCTAGCACTTTTTATAGGTTCGCCGGTTATGGGTTTGCCCGAGGCAAGGCCGATCCCCCGCAGGTCGCGAGCCTCAATGCTCCGGTTCGAGCAGCCGGTAATGGGCGGCGAGCGCGATGGCATGGAAGCGGTTGCGCGCGCCAAGCTTTCGCGTCGCCGCGTTGAGGTGCAGCGTTGCGGTAGGCACCGCGCGGCCAATCTCACGCGCGACCTGCTTGGCCGTCAGTCCGGCAGCGGCCAGGCGCAGGCACTGACGTTCGCGCGACGTCAGATGGACATGTTGGCAGGTGCGGATTCCGGCGTCGAAACCGGCGTAGGCGGAGTCATGCAGCAGATGACCCAGATCTCCGATCTCGGCGATCAAGGGTCTGGCTTCGAGCTCGAACCCGGCCTCCGGATCGGCACGGATCGCGGTGAAGGTGGCGAGATCGCCGCCGGCAAGGCGAATGGGTACGGTGACGCCGCAGGTCATCCTGGTGTCAAGCAAATAGCTGACCACAGGATCGTGCTTGGACTGGAGCACGCGCTGCATGACGGTGCTCTGAACGCCGCTGTGCGACCAGAGAAACGGTCTCGATACGGTGAGCGCGGCCTCCTGCACCGGGTCAAGCTGATAATATCCGCCCTTGCACCAGAGATCCTGCATGTCGCGCGGCACGTTGCGCAGAGCCATCAGCGACGGCGTGATAAGCTCGCCCTTGTGACTGACCGGCACGGGCGTATAGTCGTAGATGAATGCGGTGAAACCGATGGGCTCCAGCACCTCCGTTGCCACCGCCATGGCAGCGTCGATGCTCATTCCGGTTTCGAACCGGCTCTCTAGATCGCCTGGAAGGCTTTGCATCGGGCAAGCTTACCCGCTGATGATTGCTTGTCAAATAGCCATGTCGGCCGGCTGCTCAACAAATAGGCGGGATAAGCCTGTCCGACCCTATCTATCTTAATAGCTATCCCGTCCGGCTTCGCTCGCCGTAGTCTTTTGCGATCGGGCCAAGTAGCGCACACCGTTCGCAAACCCAGACTGTTTCAGTCGCGCAATGGTCGATCGACCGGGTTCAGCGCGGCAAAAGCCGACACGCCTCCATGAGGGAACAAATATGCGACCCCAAAAAGCATTTGCAGCGTTGATACCCTGCCTGGCTCTGCTCGGCGTGACCATGATGTCGCCGGCAAGCAGTGCCTTGGCCACCGAAGGCAAGCCAGGCGGCACACTCCGACTGCTGGCCAATGCCGCGGCAGGCACCGCCGATCCGCACATCAACTACACGCTGCAGTATTTCCAGATCAATTATGTCCTCTACGATGGCCTGGTGACCTACAAGAAGGCCGGGGACAAGACCGGCTTCGAAGTCGTCGCGGACCTGGCGGAAAGCCTCCCGCAGGTCGAGAACGGCGGCAAGACCTACGTCTTCAAGCTGCGCAAGGGCATCAAATTCGCGGATGGCTCGGATGTCACCACGAAGGACGTGGTGGCTTCGTTCCAACGCATCTTCAAGATCAGCGGGCCGACGGCCGGGACCTTCTACAAAGGCATCGTCGGCGCGGATGCGTGCTTGAAGGCCCCCGCTGCATGCACCCTCGAAGGTGGCCTGTCGGTCGACGATGCGGCCGGAAGCATTACCTTCAACCTGGTCCAGCCGGATGCCGAGTTCCTGCAGAAGCTGGCCGTTCCACACGCGTCGATCCTGCCGGCGAGCGCGCCGCTGAAGGACGCCGGCACCGATCCGATCCCGGGTACCGGACCGTACATGATCGCCAGCTACGACCCCAACAAGCTAATGAAGATTGTGCGCAATCCTCACTTCAAGGAATGGAGCAAGGAAGCGCAGCCGGCCGGATATCCGGACGAGATCGACTATGAATTCGGCCTTACCGACGAGGCGGCGGTGACGGCGGTCGAGAATGGCCAGGCGGACTGGATGTTCGACCCACCGCCGTCCGACCGTCTCGCCGAACTCGGCACCAAATATGCCGCGCAGGTCACGGTTCACCCGCTGACGGCAATGTGGTATGCGCCGATGAACACCAATCTGGCGCCGTTCAACGACATCCGCGTTCGCCAAGCTGTGAACTTCGCGATCGACCGCGCCGCGATCGTCAAGCTGTTCGGCGGCAGCAATCTGGCGCAGCCGGCCTGTCAGATCCTGCCGCCGGGCTTCCCGTCATTCGCAGCCTATTGCCCGTTCACCGCCAATCCAGGTGAGAAGTGGTCGGCGCCGGATATGGACAAGGCCAAGCAATTGGTCGCGGAATCGGGAACCGCAGGTCAGGAGGTGACGATCATCACCGAGGACACCACGGTCTCCAAGGCGATCGGCGTCTACCTGCAGGATGTGCTCAACCAGCTTGGCTACAAGACGTCGGTCAAGCCGATCTCGCAGAACATACAGTTCACCTACATCCAGAACACCAATAACAAGGTGCAGATTTCGATCTCGCAATGGTTCCAGGATTACCCGGCGCCATCGAATTTCCTGCAGGTCTTGTTCAGCTGTGCCTCGTTCACGCCGGGCTCCGACGCCTCGGTCAATATTTCGGGGTTCTGCGACAAGTCGATCGACGCCTCGATGGACGAGGCAGAGGCAGCCACCATCGCCGATCCGGCCAAGGGCGCGACACTCTGGACCGCCATCGACAAGGCTGTGACGGACAAGGCTCCGGTCGCTGTCCTGTTCACGCCAAAGCGCGTCGATGTGATCTCTTCCAGGCTGAAGAACTTCACCTTCAGCCCGCAATTCTACTGGATTGTCAGCCAGTCCTGGGTGGAATAGCCGACCGGAGCCAATGCGACGGAGTGCCGCTGGCTCTCCGTCGCATTTCCTTTTCCGGCGGATCAGCGCATCTTCCAGGCCGCGATTTTTCCCAGGCAATCCTGTTCATGGTCAATGTCATTGCGGACCAGCCTGCCATCCCGGTTCGCCGGGCCACCGATGGCCCGTGGCGCACCGCTTGGCGCAAGCTGAAAGGCGATCGTTCGGCAATATCTGCCTTCGCCGTGCTCGTCGTCATCGTGATCGCCTCGCTCGCGGCGCCGCTTTATGCGCGATACGTCTCCGGCACCGATCCATTTGTGACCAATCTCAATGGCGAGATCGTCGTCGATGGGGTGACCCAGCCGGTGCTGCAGCCCTCCACCGAAGGCCTTGGCCTCGGCATGACGCCGGTCGGGCCGACCTGGCGCATCGGCCCCTATATGCTCGGTGCCGACAACCAGGGCCGTGACGTCGCGGCGCGGCTGCTTTACGGCGGACGGGATTCGCTGTTGATCTCGGGTGCTGCAGCCGTGCTGTGCCTTGTCCTCGCGACATTCCTGGGGGTCGTTTCCGGCTTCTTCGGCGGCATCGTCGACATCGGCCTGTCGCGCATTCTCGACGTGCTCTGGGCTTTTCCGATTTTCCTGTTGGCGATTTCGTTGTCGATCGTGCTGATTGCGCAGAGTATCCAGATCGGTCCGTTCGAAATCCGCTCCGGCAGCCTGTGGCTACCGGTCTTCATCATCGGCATCGTCTATGTGCCCTATGTGGCGCGGCCGATCCGCGGCCATGTCCTGACCTTAATGCATGCCGAATTCGTCACCGCTGCGATCGGCGTTGGCGCATCGCCCTGGCGCATCCTTTTGCGCGACATCATGCCCAATGTGGTGACCCGCATCATCGTTTTCGTGCCGTTGATCCTGGCGCTCAACATGATGACGGAATCCTCGCTGTCGTTCCTGTCGATCGGCGTGCAGCCGCCGGATGCCAGCTGGGGCACGATCATCCAGGACGGCCAGGGCCTGCTCTATTCGCGGCCGGTCGTGGCACTGGCGCCGGGGCTAGCCATTGTGATCACGGTGCTGGCCCTAAACATTCTGGGCGACGGCGTGCGCGACGCGCTCGATCCGAAATCCTCGCCGAGGGGCGTCTAGTGGTTGCCGCGCTCGGCTTCCGGCTTGGCCAGATGGTGCTGGTTATGTTCGGTATCAGCGTCGTCGCTTTCCTGATCTTCTTTGCGACGCCTGGCGCTGATCCATCGGCGCGCATTGCCGGCCGCAATGCTTCGCAAGAGACGCTGATCCAGGTGCGCCACGATTTCGGTCTCGACCGGCCATTGCCGGTGCAATATGGGCTGATGATGAACCGGCTTTTCGTCAGCCGCGATCTCACCTCCTTCGTCAATCGCGGGCAGCGCGTCATTCCGACCGTGATAAGCGCCATTCCCGTGACGCTGTCGCTGGTCGGCGGCGCGGCAGTGCTGTGGGTGCTCGGCGGATTGATCGTCGGTGTGATCGCAGGCGCAACGCGCGGTACATTCATTGATCGCGCGCTGATGATCCTGAGCCTGGTAGGCGTGTCGATCCCGGTCTTCTGGCTGGGCGAGGTCGCCAACCTGCTGACGCAAAGCCGCTGGCACGACAGCTGGCTGTTTTCCTGGGTTCCTCCGCTCGGCTACATCCCCCTGACCGAGAATCCCTGGGGCTGGTTCAAGGCGCTCGTCATTCCGTGGTTCACGCTGGCAACCCTTTATGTCGGCCTCTACGGCCGGGTGCTGCGGGCAAGCCTGATCGAGATGATGCAGGAGGATTTCATCCGCACCGCCCGAGCCAAGGGGATCGGCGAGCGGCGGGTGGTGCTGCATCATGGCCTCAGGACCTCGCTGGTCGCATTTGTTACCATGTTCGGCCTCGACTTCGGTGCCCTGGTCGGTGGCGGTGCGCTGCTGACCGAAGTGGTCTTCGGACTGCAGGGCGTCGGAAAACTGACCTATGAGGCGCTGCAGACGCTCGATCTGCCGATGATCCTTGCCACGGTGATCTACGCCGCCTTCTTCGTGGTGATGGCAAACTTCGTCGTCGACGTGGTCTTCGTCTTCATCGACCCGAGGGCTCGCGATGTCGGCTGATGCTCCTCTTCTGGTGGTCAAGGACCTCGCCGTCTCCTTCCGCAGCGACGAGGGCCTGGTGCGCGCGGTGGGAGGTGTTTCGTTCTCCGTCGAGCAGCGCGAGATCGTCGGTGTGGTCGGCGAATCCGGTTCGGGCAAAAGCCAGACCTTGCTCGCCATTATGGGGTTGATCGACAGCCCCAACGCTATCGTCTCCGGTTCCATCCGTTTCATGGGACAGGAGTTGATCGGGCTCAAGCGGCGTGCGCTCGATGCCATTCGCGGCCGCCAGATCGCGATGATCTTCCAGGATCCGATGTCTGCGCTCACCCCGGTGCATACGATCGGCAACCAGATCGGCGAGCAGGTCCGCGCGCATGAAAAGGTGTCGGCGAAAGCGGTACGGGCGAGGGCCGTGCAATTGCTGGATGCGGTCGGCATCGCAAATCCGGATCGGGTCATCGACAGCTACCCGCACCAGCTTTCCGGCGGTATGCGCCAGCGCGCGGTGATTGCCATGGCGCTCTCGTGCAACCCGGCGCTGCTCGTCGCGGATGAACCGACTACAGCCCTCGATGTTACCGTGCAGGCGCAGATCCTCGAACTGATCGGACGATTGCGCGACCAGTTCGGTTCCGCTGTGATCCTGGTCACGCACGATCTTGGCGTCGTCGCCGAAGTCGCGGACCGGGTACTGGTGATGTATGGCGGACGCTTTGTCGAGGAGGGCGGCAAGAGCAGCGTGTTCCGGGCGCCGCTGCATCCCTACACATGGGGCTTGTTCGGCTCGATCCCGCCGATGGAGGGACCACGTCCAGCCCGGCTCGCTGCCATTCCGGGAATTCCGCCGTCGCTCTCCAATCTGCCGAAAGGCTGCGCCTTCAGCCCCCGCTGCGCCTTTCGCCACGACGCCTGTCTGGTTCAACTGCCGATCATGCAAGGCGAGAGCCATCGCGCCGCGTGCCTGTTGCCGGAGCCTACGCGCCGACAATTCGCTGCCCAGAGGCCTGGCGGCGTGGTGGAGATGCAACGATGAATGCCATGCCACGCGAACGTCCGCTGCTTCGTGCCGGCGACCTGTCGAAGCGCTATAGCGTCGGCCGCTCGATCTTCCCGGCGCAGCGCCGGACCGTGCATGCGGTTGATACGGTGTCGCTCGACATCTGGCCCGGGGAGACCCTCGGCATCGTCGGCGAGTCCGGTTGCGGCAAATCCACGCTTGGCCGGTGTCTGGTGCGTCTGACCGAAATCAGCTCGGGGTCGCTGGAATTCGAGGGCCGCGACATCAGCGACGCCTCCCAGCGCCAGCTTCGTCCGTTGCGGCGGCAGATGCAGATGGTCTTTCAGGATCCCAGCGCTTCGCTCAATCCGCGCCGGCGGGTCGGCGATCTGCTGGCCGATCCGTTCCGCATCCATGAACGCCTCTCGGCATCGGAAATGGCGGACCGCGTGGCCGAGCTCCTGCGCCGGGTCGACTTGTCGCCCCAGCACGCATCGCGCTACCCGCACGAATTCTCCGGCGGCCAGCGCCAGCGTATCGGCATCGCCCGCGCGCTGGCGCTGCGGCCACGCCTGATCGTGGCCGACGAGCCGGTCTCGGCGCTCGACGTGTCGATCCAGGCGCAGATCGTCAATCTGCTCGCCGACCTGCGCGAGGAGTACAACCTGACTTATGTGTTCATCGCTCACGACCTTTCCGTGGTGCGTCAGATCTCGAGCCGTGTGGCGGTGATGTATCTGGGATCGATCGTGGAGAGCGGGCCGACCGACGAGGTCTTTGCGGCGCCCAGACATCATTACACCGCGGCGCTGCGTTCCGCCGTGCCGATACCCAGCATCGACCGGGCGCGGCGCGGCCGGCTGGTGCTCAAGGGTGACCTGCCCAGCCCGATGAGCCCACCCTCAGGGTGCCGGTTCCACACCCGTTGCCCAGCTGCCACCCCGATCTGCCGCAGCGACCGTCCGCTTCTCCAAAGCATTGGCGAGGGCCGCCTGGTTGCTTGCCATCATCCAGCCGGCGGTTGACGAGGGAATTCTCGTTCAGCGATATCGGATCAGGACCGTTCAGCCGTAATCGTCGCTTCGGCGAGAATAGAGGCCGATCTGGACGCCGCACGATCCGACGCTATGTTGCGATGATCTTCGGAATACCCGTTCAGGCATTCCTCGGCCAATTGCTGGTCGGCCTCATCAACGGCTCGTTCTACGCAATGTTGAGCCTGGGCCTGGCTGTCATATTCGGCCTGTTGCGCGTCATCAATTTTGCCCACGGCGCGCTCTATATGCTCGGCGCCTTCGTCGGGTACCTGCTTCTCACCCGGTTTGGCATCGGCTACTGGCCGGCTCTGATCCTGTCGCCGCTGATCGTCGGCGGCTTCGGCGTCGTGGTCGAGCGCCTGGCGCTGTCGAGGCTTTACGACATCGACCCGCTCTACGGGTTGCTTTTCACCTTTGGCCTCGCGCTCGTGCTCGAAGGAGTGTTCCGTTACTACTATGGCGTATCAGGAAGCCCTTATTCCGTGCCGCCGCTGCTCTCGGGGGGAACCAATCTCGGCTTCATGTTCCTGCCTAATTACCGCGGCTGGGTGGTGGTCGCCTCGATGATCGTCTGTTTTGGCACCTGGGCGCTGATCGAGAAGACCAGGCTGGGCTCCTATCTGCGGGCGGCGACGGAGAACCCCGGGCTGGTGCAGGCTTTCGGCGTCAACGTGCCGTTGCTGCTGACCCTCACCTACGGCCTCGGCGCCGCTCTTGCCGGGCTTGCGGGGGTTCTCGCCGCGCCGATCTATCAGGTGAGCCCGCTGATGGGATCTGACCTCATCATCGTCGTCTTCGCCGTCGTCGTGGTCGGCGGCATGGGATCGATCCTCGGGGCGATCGTCACCGGTTACATGCTTGGCCTCGCCGAAGGCCTGACCAAGGTCTTCTATCCCGAAGCCTCCAATCTGGTGGTCTTCGTCATCATGGCGATCGTGCTTCTGGTCCGGCCAGCCGGCCTGTTCGGAAGGGATGCCTGAGATGGCCGAACTGACACTTCGCGAGACGTGTGCCAAGAATTCGGCACGGCTTGAATGGGCGCTGGTCGGGCTCGGCATCCTGGCGCTGCTGGTGGCGCCTTTCTTCGTCTATCCGATCTTCCTTATGAAGATGCTGTGCTTTGCGCTGTTTGCCTGCGCGTTCAATCTTCTGCTCGGCTACACCGGGCTGTTGTCCTTCGGCCATGCGACATTCTTCGGCGGGGCGGCCTATTTCACCGCATACGCGGTCAAGGTCTGGGGCTGGCCGCCGGAAGCGGGCATCCTGCTCGGTGTCCTGGGAGCTGCGCTGCTCGGCCTTGTGATGGGCTTCTTTGCCATCCGCCGGCAAGGCATCTATTTCGCCATGATCACGCTGGCGCTGTCGCAGATGTTCTTCTTCTTCTGCGTGCAGGCGCCGTTCACCGGAGGTGAGGACGGCATCCAGGGCGTGCCGCGCGGCAGGCTGCTTGGAATGCTCGACGTGAACGTCTCGATGAACATCTATTATTTCGTGCTGGCGGTCTTCCTGATCGGCGTGTTCGCCATCTGGCGCATCATCAACTCGCCTTTCGGCATGATCCTGCGTTCCATCCGGGAAAACGAGAGCCGGGCCATTTCGCTCGGCTATTCCGTCGCCAACTACAAGCTGGCGGCTTTCGTCATGTCGGCAACATTGGCCGGGCTGGCCGGCGCGCTCAAGGCGATCGTTTTTCAGTTTGCCACGCTCACCGACGTCACCTGGCAGATGTCGGGCGAGGTGATCCTGATGACGCTCCTCGGCGGCATCGGCACCATGGCCGGGCCGATCATCGGCGCCAGTCTGGTCGTCGGCCTGGAAAACACGCTCGCCACCTCGAACTTTCCGGTGACCATCGCCACCGGCCTGACCTTCATGGTCTGCGTGCTGGTTTTCCGGCGCGGTATTGTCGGTGAGGTCTATGCGCGGTTTCTCGGGCCAAAGGGTGACGCGAAAGACTGAACGGCTCAGTTCCGCCTCGCTAGGCGATGCGTAAGCCTTGCGCGTCGAGAAGCACGCAGCCCAGCTGGTCGAAGCAGACATCGACCGCTTCGCCTTCACGCAGCGGCTGGCCGTCGATCAACGTGTTGGCGCGCACCAGCGTGCCGGCGCCGATGTCGATCTCGTAGACCGCATTGCCGCCGAGATAGGAGGTCGAGACGATCCGTCCCGCCAGCCTGTTGGCAGCACCGGCGGTACCGACGGTAAGCTTCTGCGGGCGAACGACGACGGTGACCGCGCTGCCGGTCGCGAGCGCCTTCGGCGCGGCCGCCTTTACGACATGGCCGGTGGCCAGCGCGATCGTCGCCATCTTGCCGTCCATCACGGTCACGCTGCCGGGCAGCATGTTGGCCTTGCCCAGGAAATTGGCGACGAATGCGGTGGCCGGCTGGTCATAGACCTGCGCGGGGGAGCCGATCTGCTCGATCAGGCCGGCGTTCATCACGACAATGTGGTCGGACATCGACAAGGCTTCTTCCTGGTCGTGCGTCACGAAGATAGCGGTGATGCCCGTCTCCCTCTGGATTTTCTTGATCTCGACGCGCATGTCCTCGCGCATATTGGCGTCGAGCGCCGACAAGGGCTCGTCCAGCAGCAGCACTTCCGGCTCGAAGACGATGGCGCGGGCCAGTGCGATGCGTTGCTGCTGGCCGCCCGAGAGCTGTGACGGCAGCTTTGTCTCACTGCCGGGCAGCCGCACCATATCCAGCGCCTTCTTGACCCGGCGCACGATTTCCGGTTTCGGCACGTTCCGGTATTTCAGGCCGAATGCGACGTTGTCGAAGACGTTCTTGTGCGGAAAGAGCGCGTAGTTCTGGAACACCAGACCAATGTTGCGCTTGTAGATCGGGATGTCGTCGACCCGCTTTCCGCCGATCGAGATCTGGCCACCGGAGATGTCGACCAGGCCCGCGATCGAGCGCAGGATCGTCGTCTTGCCGCACCCGGACGGCCCCAGCAAGGTGACGAAACTACCCTTGCGGATCGCCAGTGAAAAATCGCGCACAGCGGCGAACTTGCCGTAGAAAATATCGATGTCGCGAAACTCGACCGCAGGCTTTCCTATCGGCTGCCGCTCGCTCTGGGCGAGCGGGTCGCCATCAGCCCCGGCCGAAGCCGGCCGGGGCTGCTGGTCGTGGCTGTTGTCGTCATGCACCTTTCGACACCCTGTCCCATTGCTTGGTCCAGGCGTCTTCGTTCTTCGCCCAGTAGAGCGGATCGGCGAAGGTCAGCGATTTCATCGATCCAGTCGGGTCGAAGGCCGGAAGCGCCGCGATCTTGTCGGTCAGCTTCACCTTGGTCGGGTCAAGCGATGGCGGATAGTTCTGGCCCTCGGCGACGGCGATCGACGTGGCCGGATCCAGCATGAAATTGATCAGCTCCTCGCATTCGGCCATGGGCGATCCCTTGAGCACCAGCATGTCCTCCATCCATGCGTATGAGCCGGCAGGGTCGAGATAGCCGATCGGCTGGCCCTGCTGCTGCAGGGCGGCGACACGTCCTGACCAGGCGTCAGTGACGACGATCTCGTTTCGCGACAGGAGGTCCATGAGTTCCGCGCCGGAACTCCAGAACTTCTTGGCCAGGTCGCGGGTCTCGCGAACCTTGGCCCAGACCGCATCCATGTCCTGGATGTTGTTGGGGTCCTGTTTCGTCTGCAGTGCCGCATACCAGACGCGCGTCGTCATATCGGCGTAGCCGCCGATCTTGCCGGCATATTTCGTGTCGGTAAGCAGGTTGGCGCCCTTTTCCTTGGCTTCTTCCGGCGAGATGACCTTGTTGTTGTAGGCGATGCCGGTGGTGCCGTAATCATATGGCACCGCCGACAGCTTCGGCGTGATCTTACGGAACGGCTCGATCATGGCGGTCAGCACATTCGCCATGTTCGGAATGTTCGCCTCGTTGATCTCGGAATTGAAACCGCCATTGACGTATTTGATATAGTAGTTGACGCCGGAAGAATGGACGATCTGGAAGTCGCCTGGTTTCGACGTCTTGATCTTGGTGATGATCTCGTTCTCGTCGCCAAAGGTGCCCTGGACGACCTTGACCTTGGACTTGGCGGTGTAAGGCTGGAACGCGTACTTATCGATCGCCTCCTGCACCACGCCGCCCCATCCGTCGAAGCGCACTTCCGAAACCGCGGCGAGCGCCCGTCCCATCCAGGGCATGGAAAGCCCGGTGGCGGCGGCAGCGGCGGCCGTCAGCGTCAGGAACGATCGGCGGCTGATGTCGCCATTGGCATAGCGTTCGTTGAGCCGTTCCAGTCGTTTGGTGGTTGTCAGTTTCATTTCCATTCTCCCATTTTAATCTTCACTTGCCTGCCTTGAACCAGGTGAGGCTTTGCAGGACGAGCCCGCCAGCCAAGGGAATGCCGACCGTCAAAAGGATCATGACGGTTCCGAGCGCGTTCACCTCGGGGCTGATCGAGATCTTCAGCATCGAAAGGATTTGCGTCGGCATGGTCTCGACGCCCGCCGGCCGCCAGAAAAGGCTGGCCGAGGTGTTGTCGAACGAAATGGTGAAAGCGAGCAGAACACTGGCAAGCACTGCGGGAATGAGCAGCGGCAGCGTGATTTCGCGGAATGTCGACACACGCGGCGCCCCGAGCGACAGCGCCGCCTCCTCATAGGAACGTTTTATGCCGACCATGCGCGCCTGGACGATCAGCACCACGTAGGGGAGCGTGAGCAGAATGTGGCCGAGCACCAGCAGCGTCATGCTGCGCGGCTGGTCGACGGCTTTGATCATGACCAGCAGGCCGACGCCGAGTATCGTTTCGGGGACCAGCGCGGGAAGAATGACAAGCGTGTTGATCGCCTGCTTGCCACGGAACTCGAAGCGCACCAGCGCCAATGCCGCCATGATGCCGAGCAGCGTCGTCACCGTTGCCGTCACCAGGGCAATCCACATCGATGTCCGGAAGGCGTCGAGAACCGGCTCGTTGGTGAGCAGCTTTTCGTACCATCGCAGGCTGAAGCCGGTGAGGGGAAAGCCGCCGAACATCGAGGCGTTGAAGGAAAGCACGACCGTGGCGAGGATCGGCGCAAACATGAAGAGGTAGACGCACACCGTGATCGCGCCGGTCAGCCGCCACACCCATCTGCCTTCGCGATTGGGATGATCCGCTCTCATGCACTGAGGCCCTTCATGATCTGCGATAGGCCCATATAGCGGCTGTAGGCGGCCGCGGCCGCGCCGAGCAGAACGAACAGGACGATGGAAAGCGTGGCGCCCATCGGCCAATTGAGCTGCCCCATGATGGTGTCGTAGATCAAGTTGCCGAACAGCGCATCGCGGCTGCCGCCGAGCAGCTGCGGCGTCACATAGGAGCCGGCCGCCAGCACGAAGCAGAGCAGCAGCCCGGCGCCCAGCCCCGGCATCGATAGCGGCAGGGTCACTTCGCGAAACGCCTGCGCGCTGGTACAGCCCATCGAGCGGGCGGCGGCGATCAGCGTGCGGTCGATGCTTTCCAGGCTGACATAGACGTTCAGGATCATATAGGGCAGCAGAAAATGCAGCAGCCCCATGATGACGGCGCCCTCGGTGTAGAGCATCGGCAACGGCTCGTTGATAACCCCCAGCCTGATGAGCACGACGTTGATCAGCCCCTGTTCGCCGAGAATATGGATCCACGAGAATGTCCGGATGGTGAAGCTGATCCAGAACGGCACGATGAGCAGCAGCAACAGCAGCCATTTGTGCCTGAAGGTCGTGGCCCAGATGAAATAGGCGGGGAAATAGCCAAGGATCGCGCAGATCACAGCGGTGATGGCGCCGACGCGAACGGTCTTCCAAAGAAAACCGTGATAGTAGCTGTCGGTGAGGAATTCCTTCCAGTTGTCGAAGGTCAGCACCGCCGATTCCACCCCCGCGGTGACGAAGGTGAAAAACGTGTAGACCGTCATCATCGCGATCGGCAGCAGCAGAAGCAGGGTAAGCAGTAAAAGCACAGGCGCGACGAGGACCCAGGCCAGTCGCTGATCGTATAATTTCCACCCTTTGGTCACGACCCGTCCAACCACTCTATGTGCAAGCCGCCATCACCGGGCTCGGCTCCGGACTAGATTGGGCGATCGGCGTTCAGGTGTCCACTCTGCATATGGCTCCTGCACAAATTCTGTGCAGGGCCACCGCGCGACCCTCGCCCTGCCGGATTCAACAAATTGCCCGGCGTTCCGCCTGCACATTGATTAAATCAGATATCCCGATATACAGGGTAATTTCGGATATAGATTTTACATGGGCCGGGCAATTTCATGAGTCGCAATTTTCTGGTGATTGAACCTGAGGAAGGCATTGCCGTGCTCAAGGGGCTTGCCTCCTCGGCGCGGATCTCGATGCTGAAACTGCTGCATGAGAAGGGGCCGATGAATGTCAACGAAATCGCCGCCGTGCTGTCGCTGCCGCAGTCGACCGTCTCGACCAACATCCAGGTGCTGGAGGATGCGGGGCTGATCCGCACCGAGAACCTGAAAGCGAAGAAAGGCAGTCAGAAAATCTGTTATCCGACGGCCGAAGAAGTGCTCGTCGTGTTCAAGAGCGAATATCGTGCGGTCAAGAACGACGCGATCGAAGTGTCGATGCCGATCGGGCTTTATACCGGCTTCGAGGTTACCGCGCCCTGCGGCCTTTGTTCGCCGGACGGCATCATCGGTCTGCTCGATGTTCCCAACACTTTCCTCGATCCGGACCGCATGAAAGCCGGTCTGCTATGGTTCACGCGCGGTTTTGTCGAATACCAGTTCCCCAACAATGCCAAGCTCGCCAATGCCGAGATCACCGGACTCGAAGTTGCGATAGAGCTGTCTTCGGAAGTGCCGGGCACCAGCGCCGATTGGCCCTCGGACATCACGCTGACGATCAATGGCGTCGATGTCGGCACCTGGACGTCGCCGGGGGATTTCGGCGACAAGCGCGGCGTCTTCACGCCCTCCTGGTGGAAGCTCAAGGGCTCGCAATACGGTAAGCTGAAGAACTGGCGAATTGCCAATGACGGCACCTATGTCGACGGCCTCAGGATTTCCGAAACCGGCGTCGCCGCACTCGATCTGAAGAGCCATCATTCAATCCGCGTCCGTATCGGCGTCAAGGACGACGCCAAGCGCCCTGGCGGGATCAATATTTTCGGCAAGGGCTTTGGAAATTACGATCAGGACATCCTGCTCAGGATCAAAACTGGTTGATATCATGAAACCGGGTTCTGAAGATAACGCAGCAATTTCAACTATCTGGCTTTCTGCTGTGCCAAAGCGTTCGTCTAATTGTCCTACATTTGGGTATTTTGGCTTGACGAAGGGCTGCTAATTCCTCTTTGATATCGGGCAAGATGATTTAAATCATCGTTTGTGATATCGATGGGAGGAATGCATGAAGGCAGCCGTTACGGCTCATCCGCATTATGTCGTCTCGGAAATCGATCCGAGGCTCTACGGATCCTTCATCGAGCATCTGGGGCGGGCAGTTTACACCGGCATCTATGAGCCCGGCCATCCGACAGCGGATGCCAACGGCATGCGTCAGGACGTCATCGATCTCGTCAGGGAACTCAATGTTCCGATCGTCCGCTATCCCGGCGGCAATTTCGTCTCGGCCTACAATTGGGAAGACGGCATTGGTCCCAAGGAACAGCGCCCAGTGCGCCTCGACCTCGCCTGGCACACATCGGAAAGCAACGAAGTCGGCCTGCATGAATTTGCCGATTGGTGCACCTGCGCCAACACCGAGATGATGCTTGCCGTCAATCTCGGCTCGCGCGGCCTCGACGAAGCCCGCAATCTGCTGGAGTACGCCAACCATCCCGGCGGCAGCAAATGGAGCGACAGGCGCATCGCCAACGGCCGCAAGGAGCCCTTCGACGTCAAGCTCTGGTGCCTCGGCAATGAAATGGATGGCCCCTGGCAGATCGGTCACAAGACCGCGGACGAGTATGGCCGGCTGGCGCATGAGACGGCCAAGGCCATGCGCGCCTTCTCCAAGTCACTCGAGCTGGTGGTCTGCGGCTCTTCGAATGCCAAGATGCCGACCTACCCTGAATGGGAAGCGACGGTTCTCGACCATACCTACAACGAGGTCGACTACATCTCGCTGCACATGTATTTCGACAACGACGCCAACGACGCTCCGAACTATCTCGCCATGAGCGAAAAGCTCGACGACTACATTGTCTCGGTCGCCGGCGTCATCGAGTATATCAAGGCCAAGAAGCGCTCCAACAAACAGGTCTACATCTCGTTCGACGAATGGAACGTCTGGTACCATTCCAAGGAGCAGGACAGGAAGATACTCGGCGGCAGCAACGGCTGGCCGTTCGCCCCGCCGTTGCTCGAAGACATCTATAATTTCGAGGATGTGCTGCAGGTCGGCCTGATCCTCAACACCTTCATCCGCCGTTCCGATGTCGTCAAGATCGCCTGCCTGGCACAACTGGTCAATGTCATCGCGCCGATCATGACCGTTCCGAATGGCCCGGCATGGCGGCAGACGATTTTTTATCCCTATCTGTTTGCTTCTAACTATGGTCGCGGCAATGCGCTGGATCTCAAGGTGGAAAGCCCGACCTACAAATCCAGCGTTGCGGGCGACGTCGCCTATGTCGATGTTGCCGGCGTGCACGACAGGCAAACCGGCCACGTCACCTTCTTCGCCGTCAACCGCCATTCGAGCGAGGCAATCGAAACAGTGGTCGACCTCACCGGCTTCGGCGCGGCGGAGATCGTCAATCACCAGGTGATGGCACACGCCGATCTGAAAGCCGTCAATTCGGCCGAAAACCCTGGCAATGTCGGCCCCAGGAAGGGTGAGGGCGCCTCGCTCGCCGGCGGCAAGCTGAGCCTGTCACTGCCGGCCTATTCCTACCAGGTCATACGCCTGAGGCTCTGAGTTCAGGCGGATCATCGAGAAAGCGCAAACGCTGAGGAGGAGCGTCGACGTGACGGCCGATATCGAGATCAGGAACGTAAGCAAGCAGTTCGGTGCCATGACGGTGCTGGATCATCTGTCGCTCTCCATAAGGGCACGCGAATTCATCGTGTTCCTGGGCCCGTCCGGCTGCGGAAAATCGACGCTTCTTCGGATGATTGCCGGGCTCGAAGCTGTCGATAGCGGCGAGATTGCGATCAACAACGAGCGCATCGATCATCTGCCACCGGGCAAGCGCGGCATTGCCATGGTGTTCCAGTCCTATGCGCTTTATCCGCATATGACGGTGCGCGACAACATGGCCTTCGGCCTTGCGAATATCGGCGTTCCAGGCAAGGTCATCGAGGCGCGCATCAACGAAGCCGCCCGCATCCTCGAAATGCCGCATCTGCTCGATCGCAAGCCGGGCCAGCTCTCCGGCGGCCAGCGCCAGCGCGTCGCCATCGGCCGTGCGATCGTCAAGGAGCCGAAGGCCTTTCTGTTCGACGAGCCGCTCTCCAATCTCGATGCGGCGTTGCGCACCCGCACCCGCATCGAGCTTGCCCAGCTTCACCAGCGGCTGCAATCGACGATGATCTTCGTCACCCATGACCAGGTCGAGGCAATGACGCTGGCCGACCGCATCGTCGTCATGAACAATCGCAAGATCGACCAGATCGGTACCCCGATGGAGATCTACGAGCGCCCGGCGACCAAATTCGTCGCGGGTTTCGTCGGCGCGCCGGCGATGAACTTCGTCGATGCGACGCTTGACAGATCCGGCGAGAACGCCACGGCCAGGTTTGCGGACGGCGTCTCGGTGCAGACCGAGATCGCCTCCAGCCAACTGACCGATGGCAAGTACACTTTCGGCATCCGTTCTGAAGACGTGCGCATCGTTGCCGCCGGACAGGGCAATGCCGGCGGCGTGGTCGATGTGCTCGAGCGGCTCGGCGAACGCACCCTGATCTACGCGCGGCTGGGCGATGGCCAGCAGATCGTCGGCTCGGATGCCGGCAACAGCCGCGTCGCCGTCGGCGACAGAATCGGGCTCGCCTTTGACGGCCAGAAATCGCATCTGTTCAACGAAACCGGCCGCGCCTGGCATGCGAGGGGGGCCTGAGATGGCTGACCGGCTGGCGATGTCCCCGACCGCGACGCTTGCTGGCGGCGTCAGAGCCCCTACCGCCGACATCTATGCGCCGCAATGGCGAAACGTCATTTTCGTTGCGCCATTCTTGTTCTTCTTCACCACGTTGCTGCTCTTCCCGCTGCTCTGGGGGATGTGGCTGAGTTTCCACAAGGCCGACACGTTCTCGTCCGGAAATTTTGTCGGTCTCGGCAATTACTCCAGGCTGTATCACGACAAGGTCTTCCTGCAATCGATCTGGAACACCTTCTATTTCGTGCTTCTGACGGTGCCGACGCTGGCGCTGATCGGCCTTTTCCTGGCGCTTTGCCTCAACCGCCGCACGCGCGCTGCCGCGGTTTTGCGGACGCTGTTCTTTTCCTCGTCGGTGCTATCGGTCACCATCGTCACGCTGATCTGGCGCATCGTCTTCATTCCGAATGTCGGCCTGTTGTCGACGATCTACGGATGGTTCGGCGCAACGGCTCCGGCCTTCATTTCCGATCCCAGCCTGGCGATGGTCGGCATCGCCATTGCCACCATCTGGTGGTGCATCGGCCTGCCGATGATGCTCTTTCTCTCAGCACTCCAGCAGATCCCGCAGGACATTTACGAGGCGGCAGCGCTGGACAATGCCAATCGCTGGCAGACGCTACGGTCGATCACGCTGCCGTCGATCAAGCGGACCTTCATCCTGGTGATCATCATCCAGATCGTGCTGCAATTCCAGCTCTTCGGCCAGGCCTGGCTAATGACGCGCGGCGGTCCGAACAATCTGACCAAGCCGATCGTGCTCTATATCTACGATACCGCATTCCGTCGCTGGGATCTCGGCCTGGGTGCCGCTGCATCGGAAATCCTGTTCATCCTCATCCTGGTCGCGGCCATGGCCCAGTACCTGGTGACACGCAGCAGGGGAGACCAGGCATGAGCGCCCCAGCAGCCTCCATCAAGGGCCGGGCATTTGGCGACCATTTGTTATTGGCCCTGGTCATCCTGCTTTCGATCGTCATGATCGCGCCGGTTCTGTGGGTCATCGGCCTGTCACTCAAGGACAATACGGAGCTGATGGCCGATCCGAACTCGGTGTTTCACGCACCCTATACGCTGAAGAACTACATCAACACCGTCGGCACCTCGTCCGTGTTCATCTGGGTGCGCAACAGCATCATCGTCTCGGGCGGATTGACGCTCGGCACGTTGATCCTGTCGTCGCTCGCCGGCTACGGTTTTGCACGGCTGAATTTCCCCGGCCGAGACGTGCTGTTCGTGATCGTGCTGTTCGGTCTGGCGGTCCCGGAACAGGCCGTGCTTGTCGCCCGTCACCAGATCTTCAGCATGCTGAAGTTCCACAACACCTATCAAGGGCTCATTCTGCCGGGCCTTTCGGCTCCGTTCGGTGTCTTCCTGATGACCCAGTATTTCAAGGCCATCCCGAAGGAGCTGGACGAAGCCGCCATGCTCGATAACGCCAGCCGGCTCAGAATTTTCTGGAAGGTGCTTCTGCCGCTCACGCTGCCTGCGCAGGCGACGCTCGGCATCTTCACCTTTCTCGGGGCCTGGAACGACTACTTCTGGCCGCTGATTTCGGCGACGAGGAAGGACATGTTCACGCTGACGGTCGGCATGGCCTCGACCCAGACCAACTTCGCCCAGTCCGAAGGCATCGGCTTCCTGATGGCGCAGGCGGTGTTCGCCGGTGCACCGATCCTGATCGTCTACCTGTTCTTCCAGAAATACATCGTCACGGCGGTCTCCGGCGCTGCGGTGAGATAACGAAGATTGCCTGACGGCCGGGGGAATGCGCAGCAATTGAAGCACGAAAGCCAATCCAGGGTGGAGCGGCGGAAACTCAGTAGGAGGAACTGATATGAAACTGAAGAAAATACTGTTTGCCGCAGTCTCTGCGGGCGCAATGATGCTCGCAAGTCCAAGCTTCGCGGCCACGGAGCTGAGCGTGCAGCGCTTTTTCGGCGCCTGCGATGCCGATTTCGGCACCAACACCGATGCCACCAAGGCCGTTGGCGAATGTGGCATCATCACCTCGCTAATCAACAAGTTCAACGCCGACAATCCCGATGTCCATGTCAACGTCACCACCGTGGAATGGCCCGGCTATGATCAGCTGACCGCGCAGTTCGCTTCAGGCGACGCTCCGGACATCGTCACGATCCATGAATCCGTACTGTCGGATTATCAGTCGAAGGGCCTGTTGATGCCGCTCGACGATCTCTTGAAGTCGGTCGGCGTGACACCCGACGCCTTCACCGACGCGGCACGCAATGGCGCCACCAAAGACGGCAAGGTCTATGGCCTGCCGATCGACAGCTGGACGATGCTCTATCACGTCAACATGGATCTTTTCAAACGAGCCGGCCTCGTCAATGCCGACGGCACGCCGATTTTTCCAAAGTCGCCCGAGGAACTGCTCGCCCAGGCCGAACAGTTCAAGCAGAAGACGGGCAAGCCTTATTTCGTCCAGAACCTGACCAATGAGACTGCACTCTACACACGCAACCTCTACACCTATCTTTTCCAGCAGGATTCCGATTTCTTTGCCGATCCGAAGCACGTGAAGTTGAATACGCCGGAAGCCAAGAAGGTCGTCGAGATGTACAAGGCGATCTTCGAGAAGGGCTACACCACCAAGGATCTCGATTATGGCGGCTCGATCAACGCCTTCCTTGCCGGCGAGGGTGGCGTCCACCTTAACGGCACCTGGGTGGTCGGCGATTACAACGCCCAGTCCGAGACCAAGGGTACGGCGCTCAACAAGGGCGGCTATGCGGTCTATCCGTATCCGCAGCTGTTTGGCGGCGCCCATGCGCAATATGCCGACGGCCACACCTGGGCCGTTTCGCAGAAAGACCGCACGCCTGAACAGATCGCGGCTATCGGTAAATTCCTGAAGTTCTTCGCCGACAACGACTTCGAATGGTCGCGCACCGGCCACTTGCCGGCCTACAAGGCCGTCATCACCTCGGACGCTTTCAAGGCACTGCCGCATCGCAACACGATCTCTGCGGTCGCTGATCTCGGCAAGCCGCTGCCGTCCGCCGTACAGCGTCAGTTTGCGATCCAGGACATTATCGGCGAAGAGATGAGTGCAGCAATCAGTGGCCAGAAGGACGTCGATACCGCGCTTGCCGACATGGAAAGCCGCGTCAACGAATTGCTCGCCAACATTTGATCACGGGTTTCGAAAGGCCCTCCCAAGGCCCCCGCGGCTGGAAACGGCCGCGGGGTTTTGGTGAGGGAGTGGTTATTGTCCTCGAATTGCGAGAACTTGCCGGTGGCGACCGGGTCAAACACGCCAACCACGGCGCCGCAACCTCGGCAGCAGCCGACGCAAGCCCTGGCCGGAGGATTCCGTTAGAACGCCGCGGCCATGGGCATTGCGACCTTGTTGGGGATCTGGATGTCGATCTCCAATCTCGACGTCGTTTCGCCGTGATCCATGCTCACCTGCAGGAAATCCTGGTCGACCTGAACATGCCGGGCGATCACCGCCATGATCTCCTCGCGCAACACCGAGACGAGATCGGGCTGGTTGCGGCTTCGACGCTCGTAAGCCAACAGCAGTTGCAAGCGTTCGCGCGCCACCGGCGCGCTGCCGCGGCGCTTGAAGATATCGAGCAGGTTCATGCTGCCCTCCTTCCCAACAGCCGGTCGAGGAGGCCCCTCCGCTCGAAAGGCAGAATGACCGGCAGGTCCTCGCCCTCGAGTCTTCTTGCCGCGTCGATATAGGCGCGTGCGGCGGGGTTGGTGTTTTCGCTGAGCGTAACCGGCGCGCCCACATTGGATGCGCGCAGCACGTCCTGGCTCTCGGGAATTATTCCCAGCAAGGGCGTCGACAGGATCTCGAGCACGTCATCGATGCTCAGCATCTCGCCGCGGGCAGCGCGCGCAGCATCGTAGCGCGTGACGAGGACGTGTTTGACAATCGATTCACCTTGCTCGGCTTTCATCGTTCTGGAGTCGAGCAGGCCGATGATGCGATCGGAATCGCGGACCGAGCTCACTTCCGGGTTGGTGACGATTACCGCCTCGTCGGCAAAGCGCATGGCAAGTTGCGCGCCCCGCTCTATGCCGGCTGGGCTGTCGCAGAAGACGTAGTCGAAAACCGATCGCAGCTTGTCGATGACATCGGCGACGCCTTCCTCGGTGAGAGCATCCTTGTCGCGCGTTTGCGAGGCCGGCAGCAGGAACAGCGTTTCGAGTCGCTTGTCACGGATCAGCGCCTGCGAAAGCTTGGCGGTTCCCTGAATGACGTTGACGATATCGAAAACAACGCGCCGCTCGGCACCCATGATCAGATCGAGGTTGCGCAGGCCGACGTCGAAATCGACGAGAGCCACCCGCTTGCCGGTTTTCGCGACCGCGGCGCCGAGAGCGGCCGTCGAGGTCGTCTTGCCGACACCCCCTTTGCCGGATGTGACAACCACTACCTTGCCCATATTTGTGCCTCCAATGTTGTTAGTTGAGCGGTGCGACGCAAAGTGCGCCGTCCTCGAGAAAGGCCTGTACCGGCCTTCCTCGCGAGGAGGCGTCCATCTCCTCGGCAGTGCGGTACCAGCCGTCCACCGCCAGAAGTTCGGCTTCGTTTTTCCGGCAAAAGATGCGAGCCGCGGAATTTCCCGTGGCGCCGGCGAACGCACGTCCACGCAGCGTGCCGTAGACGTGGATCGATCCTCCGGCGATGATCTCGGAACCGGAACTGACGGAGCCGACAATGACCACATCGCCATCGGGATGAAAGATCGACTGGCCGGAGCGGATCGGTGCCTTGATCATCAATGAGTTCGGCGCCTGCGGCTCTTCCGTCTTGGCCTCAGCTGCGGCCTTCGGGTGCGGCTGCACGTAAAGCGCGTCGGCGGTGGCCTCCTTGGCGCCAACGAGGAGCGGCGGCAGATCGGCATCGAGAGCTACATTGCCATCGGCCTCGATCGCGTAGATGCGAATCCCGCGCTCCGCGAGTTGTAAGACCAGATCCCGCATCTCGCCCACCTCGGGCTTGAGTATATTCAGATCGAGCACGACCGGGCGGCCGGCAAAGAAGCCGGGAGAGTTTTCGGTCCAGTGATCGAGGCTTTGCAGCCATTCCCCTAGCGGGGCCTCAGGGGTGAGGGTGAAGGCTACAAACGAGCGCGCTCGAAAGCGTATGGACTTGTTTTGGATGGGAGAGACGCAGGTCACAGAGGCGAGTCCTTACTGATTGGTTAAGGCTAGCCCGGCATGGTTAACGAAAAGTTAATGGCGGCTTCCCGAGGCGTTGGCGGAGGCATTCTTTTTGCCCCTGATCGCCCCGCCGGCGCCCTGCTTCCGATGCACGACGAGGTCCTCCTCGCGGCTGCCTGGAGGCGCCTCCAGTTCACGAGGTCGGCCGACCGGTATATTGTTGCCGGAATGCCGGGCCTATTAAGGAGTTATCGATTTGACAAGCGTTGCCAAGGGGCCTGTCGCGGATCGCGGTCGCGCTACCTATGACCTTGGCGCGACCGCCATCTTTGCTTCCAAATCAGACCCGCGCTTTCACTATTGCCTGTATGTGCCTCCCGCGGTTGGGGAAGGGGCCAAAGTCGATCTGATGGTCGCTGTCCATGGCACCGGCCGCACCTCTTTTCTTGGATTCCGCGATGCGTTTTCCGAGTTCGGACGCTGGAACGGCTGCGCCGTTTTGTGTCCGCTGTTTCCAATCGGCGTTCTCGGGGATGATGCCCGCAGCGGATACAAATATTTGCTCGAGGGCAACATACGCTACGATCAGGTGCTGCTCGCCATGGTTGAGGAGGTCAGCGCCAAATACAGTCAGGATTGGAGCCGCTTTGCCATGTTCGGATTTTCCGGCGGCGGGCATTTCACGCATCGTTTTGCTATTCTGCATCCCGACAGGCTCTGGGCGGCCTCAATCGGCGCGCCAGGCTCGGTGACCTTGCTCGATCCGACGCGTGACTGGTGGGTGGGCATTCGCGATCTGCCGGAGAAGTTCGGCATCACCTTCGATGCCGCAGCGCTGGCAAAAGTGCCTTTCCAGATGATCGTCGGCGACGCTGACCTGGAGACTTGGGAAATCACTCATGTCCAAGGCAGCACCCATTGGATGCCGGGCGCCAACGATGCGGGGCGGACACGGCCGGAACGCCTCATGGCATTGTGTCGATCGTTCGAGGAGGCGGGGGCGCGCGTGCGCTTCGATTTGCTGCCAGGCGTATCTCATGAACGGGATGCGGTTCTCGATTCGGTCAAGGATTTCCTCGCCCAACAACTCAAGGAACGAGGGAATGTCTCACGATAAATTCGTTGCGCCCCAGCCCGTAAAGAGATTATCGCAATCAAAGCCCGACCACGTCGACCGCATCCCACCGCGATCTACTGGCAGTGCGTAATGACTAGAGCAACGCTTCGTATTGATCGCCAATCTTGTCGACTGTGAAATCCGCCGCCCTGTTTTTCAGCACGGCAGCAGGGGTGGGGTGGTCCAGCATCTCGGCCATCGCCTTCGCCAGGGCCGCGGCGTCACCGACCGGCACCAAGGTGCCGAAGCGGCCGTCACCGAGTATTTCGCGCGGGCCATGCGGAGCATCGGTGGAGATTACCGGGACACCGGCGGCCATGGCCTCGACCAGCACATTGCCGAAGCCCTCGCTGGTCGATGACAGAACGAACAGATCAGCCGCGGCATAGCAAGCCGCGGGATCGTTGACATAGCCGGCAAAGAGCACGTCCCCGTCTATGCCGGTCTCTTCGGCATAGGCGTGCAATTCGGCAGCCAGCGGACCTTCGCCGAAGATAACAAGCCGGGCGGGGCGGCCGGCGCGCAAGGCAGCGAAGGCCCGCAGCAAAGTCCGGTGGTCCTTGACCGGTACCAGGCGCCCGGCGGTGGCAATGACCGGCACATCGCCCATCGCCGCCAATGCTGCCTGCCAGGCATAAGAATTCCCCTGCGGTGCTTCAGCCGGCGGCAGCGGGTTGTTAATGACGACGACCTTGGATTCGGGAAAGCCGCGGGCGATGATGTCACGGCCGACACCCGCTGAAACGGCGATGGCTTTGGTTGCACGCGCTGCAACCAGCGCGGAAAGCCAGATCGCCAGCCTCGCGCCGAGGCCGCTGGCAGGCAGCGAGGCGGCGGCATGGAAACTTGGAAAGAATTTTGCCCGGCTTCTGGCCAACATGAGTGACAGCGCCATCACCAGATTGGCGAATTCCGGGGCGCTATAGACCGCATCAGGATCAAGGCGGCGGAACAAATTTGCGCTTCGCACTATGCCTTTCAGCGTCGCCGACTTGGCGTAACCCTCGCCGCGCAAGAGAAGGCCGAAGTCGACCAGATGCACGGCAGCGGAACGCAGCGCGGCGTTAGGGCCTTGCGCGTTCCAGGTAAAAAGCGTGACCTCGTGGCCACGCGACGCCAGTTCATTTGCCATCAGGACGAAGACACGCTCGGCGCCGCCGCCCCTCAGGCTGGCGATGTGGAAAACGATGCGCTTCACCATGCCTTGCTTCAGGCTCGGCCGGCGGCAAGGCCTGATCGGTTCGGCGGCCGGCGCATGTCCCGGATGATGCCCATCCCGATGGCCAGCAGCATGCCCAGGGCAAAGCCTGCGAACGCTCCTGCGCCTGCCACCAGGACAGTGCGCGGGGGCCATGAGCGCGCTGGCGGGGGCACCGCGGTCGAAATCACCTGTACGTTTGTGGTGTCGATCTGCTCGCGCTCGCTGATTTGGCGCGCACGTGACAGGAAGCTCTCATAGACGGCTCTCTTCGAGGCGGCATCGCGTTCAAGTTCACGCAGGGCGACTTCGGACTCGCTGTCGGTGAAAACATTGCTCTTCAGATCGTTCATCCTGGCGTTGAGAGAAGCCAACGAGGCCCTGGCCTTGTCCAGGCTGGCCTTTGCCGTGCCGATGGTGCGGGAGAACTCGGCCCGGAGTTGCGAGTTGACGGTCTCGAGTTCTGTCCGGAGCCTGACAATCGTCGGGTGGCGAGGACCGAATGTCATCGACTGTGAATCGATCTGCTGCCGCAGGCTGTTTGACCTGTCGCGCAGCGCTGCGAGCGCTTCCGAAACCGTGGGGTCGGGATTGGCTCCATTGATACCGGAGGCAACCAGGGCGTCGTAACTTGCCTGCGCGGCGATCACGCGCGATTGCGCATCGACGATTTCGCCGTTGAGCTGCGTCAGCGTCTGCGAACTGACGAGCTGGCCATTGCTGGACGACAGGTTGTGGCTGCGCCTGTAGCTCTCGACCTTCTCTTCGGCTGCCTGCACGTCGCTCTTGAGTTGGCCAAGCCGGCTGTCAAGGGCAGCCGCGGCACGGCTGGCGCCGGCAGCTTCGGCCTTGGCCAGTTCTTCCTGGAAGTTTTTGACTATGGCCTGCGAGATCAGGATCGCCTTGGCGGTGGTTTCCGCAGATACCGAGAGGGTTGTGACAAACGAGGTCGGGTCCGCGATGGCGTCTACCCGGTCCGCCAGGTTCTTCAAGGCGATGAGCCTCGGGTCGGGCTTCGCCACAGCGCCAGATGAGGATGTGCTCCGGTCCGGATCGAAAAACTCCGGATCGTGAGTCAGATTCAGTTCGTCCACCACACGGGAAAGCACGTTGCCCGAGGTCAGGATGCGCTGCTTGCTGCGCGTGCTGAGCAGTTGGCTATCGACCTGGCCCGGTTGCGAGTAGAGGTCGTTTTCCACAACCTGCAAATTGGATGGGTTGATGAGAACCTCGGTCGTGACGGTGTAACGCTGCTTGCTCAGCAATGCATACGCGCCACCGACAATGCCCCCGATTACCGCCAGCATGAAGGCCAGGGCGAGGCCGGCCCGCAGCCACACGAACAGGCGTCGAAAATCGAGCTCGAGGAAATCGCCGATCTTGTCCAGGGTCACAGTCGCGACAGGCTCTGGAGGTTGCGGCGTCACCGGCGCGGAGCTTAGCGCCGCGACTGGGCCATGCTGTTGCAGCAATGCCCTGCGCCGTGCATTGGCGATGCGCTCGAATGCACTGTTATTGGAAGCCGTTGCGGAGATAGGGGGTGTGCCGGAACCGGCAGACATGGTGACAACCCTTGTTAAATCATTACGCTTGGCCTGCTCTACAGAAACATCGTTAACATCTTATTTTCCAAGTTGGCCCATTTTGCCGTTCACACGGTCCGCTTGGCGGACGTTGAAGGGATTTCGTTGCCCAGAATGCCGTTCGAATATCGCCATTTGGATGGGCCATGAGCTATCCCGCTGCCGCTTCGGAACGATTATCGTCCAGCCGAGCGCGCCGTCAGAACGCGCTGTCGCTGCTGTTTTTCCTATGCGCAGCGTTCGCGCTCCTGCTTCGCTTTACGGTATCACCGCAGGTGATGAACATGGTCGTCGACTATACGGCCCAGGGAGGCTCGTTCTACGAGAAGCTGCATTTCGGCACCTATGCGATCATCCTGCTGCTTCCTATCGTTCTTTTCAGCCGGCCGTTTCTGCTGCACGGCGACGAAATTGGAATATTCAAGGCGTTGATCCGCTATTCGGTGCTGATGTTCGCGCTGGTGCCCTATCTGTTCGTTACCGGCCGTGCGGGCTCCTCCGGGTTCATCATCGATACCTATCTGGTGGCCGGCGCCACAGGCCTGTTGATGCTGGCATTGAATGCAGAGGTGCGGCGGGCGCTGGGGGACGTCGTGCTTGGAATGGCGATCCTGAGCGCTGTCATCGGCACCATCGAGGCGGTGACTCAACATCGGCTGTTGCCCTATGGGTTGAACGAACTGCAATTCAGGCCAACTGGCCTGTCGGCCCATCCGCTGGCACTGGGCGCGCTCTGCGCCACAACCATCGGATTCGTGCCGCTGACGCACTGGCGCATATGGGCGCGGGTGATGGCGATCTTCCTGTTGTTCATCGGTTGCGCTGCATCGGGCGCTCGCGCCGCGCTGATGCTCGCCACCGGCGAAATCCTCATTCTGCTGCTGTTCGTGCCTTGGCCGGGCCTGTCGCTCAAATATGAGCGGCAGGCCAAATTTGTCGTGCTGATGTTCACCGTGACGGGTGGCGCGGTGCTCGTAGCGGTACTGTTTGCGGGCGGTCTGCTGAATCGGTTCAGCAACACCATCTTCGACGAAAACTTCATGGCCCGGGTGACCATTTATCAGGTGTTCGGACTGGTCAGCTGGAACGACATCCTGTTCGGCATGAACGTTGACGACCTGCTGGCGATCGTCCGGCAGAAGCTGCATCTGCCCTACATCGAAAGCGCGCCGGTGGTAATTATCTTGCTCTTCGGCCTGCCCATAGCCCTGCTGTTTACAGCGCTGATATTCTGGTTCGTCTTCCGGCTGCTGCGCGGGGCGCCGCTGCCGGCATGGATCGGCACCATAACGTTCTTGCTTGCCGCGCTGTCAAACAACGCGCTTTCGTCAAAAACGCCGGACATGACGATCATCGTGGTGTTGCTGCTTGCCTACAGGAAGCAGCCCCATGGAGGCTCGCTCGAGAGCATGCCTTCGGCTGCTGCATCCAGCCCAAACCCGGCTGGATCTCGTTAAGCACGGACCTCGGATCCGGTCAGCCGGCGCTGTCCACGACCTCGACACCGCCCGCGCGATTGAGCGTGTGAATGCCGGACCGAGCCCATGCCGGCCCGGGATCGATTGAGCGGGGCAGTTCAAAACGGACGTCGAAATCATCAAGCCGATCCAGCCGCATCAATCCCAGGCCGCCGCCATATGCTCTAGACCCGTTTTGCACCGGCAGCAGCAAAGCGTCGCCCTGGCGGATAAAGGCGCCGCCCGGCCGAGTGGCGGAGTGGTCGACTGCGACGGGATTGAGCGCGTGCGCAGCCCACGGCCCACGCAGCGCCGGGGCGGAATAGACGGCCATCGTGTCGGACGCGCTGCCGTGACCGAACCGCTCAGTCCCCAATAGCCAGAAGCGACCGTCGGATTCGAGCAGCGTGGCGTCGTTGAAATCCCTGTCCGTCATCAGCACAGTATCGCGTACCCAGCGATCCGGAAACTGCTCGGCACGGTAGAGCACCAGTTCTCGCGCCGTAGCGCTTTCAGGGATCATGAAAATCTCGCCGGAGTGAGCAAACACCTGCGGATATGACAGGTGATGCGCTTCCTCCAGCACCACTTTCGGCACGCCGAAAGTGCCGTCGGTGCCAAGTTCAGCGACAGAAATCACCCCGCGGCCGGTGGAGTAGGGAAACTCCTCGACAAACAGAAAATGACGGCCGTCGCGCTCGAGAACGAACGGATCGGCGTAGAAGCGCTGCCCGTCATCGGCAAGCACGGTGAACGGCTTACCATCCAGCTGTCCGGTTTCGGCGACGCCTGGACCGTCGATCAGCCGATAAGCAACCTGCCAATAGAAGGGGCGCCGACCACGTCGCAGTTTTTGCACGGCGCGGTCGACCAACCCCCTGCCGAAAAAGGACAGATAGTGCCCGATAAATCCGCCTTTCTGCAGGGGCGGCGCCGGGCTCTCGGCAATCGGCGCAAGTTTGCCCGCGGAAAAGCGGGCGACACATTGGGCAATCAGGGAGATGGCGCCGGCGAGCAGGTCGTTGCTGGTTCGGGATAGCCACAACCGGTCGCTGATCATCGGCCGCGCCGTGGCGACGGCAACGCCGTCGAGGCGCGCGGTGAGTTCGGGCAACCGCCCGCTCGCCAGCATCTCGGTCATGCCCGCGGCAAAGCTGCTTTGGCCGCAAAATTCGAGCGTCAGGACAGGCGTGCCCCGTCGTGCGGCGGTAGCGGTGAGATCGACCATAAGATCGACTGGGCCGGTGTCGCCGGACGGCAACGGCCGGGAACGGCTTGCCAGTGAGGGGCCGAAGCGCCGGCCCTCGAGCGCCAGCACATTGTCCATCGTGCGCGCATTGGGTTCAGGCGTCGGCGCGCGGCAACTCGAAACCGCATGTCCAGCCGCACTCAACCGCGCCAGAAGCTCATTTTCCCAGCGCCGGGATGCGTCGGCGTGGCCGATGATTAAAATATTAGTCAATCCAATATATTCTTTTTCAAGACTACTGCCATAGACTACTTGTCAGCCCAACCTTTCACAAGAGTTAACCCGGGAGAACGCGGCCTTGGTTGTTAATCATATATTAAGAATTGAGATCACGAAGGCGCTTTCCGGCGCTATTATGGCTCTTGCGGGCAATAGTCGGTATGTCCCGAAGGCTGCAGGCGACCAGGATCAGCGATGAACGTCCTTTCACGTCCAAAACTGCCATCCAGGCAGAAACTGCTGATTGTGTTCGGCACTAGGCCGGAGGCACTCAAATGCTTTCCAGTGGCGCGTGCCGCCCTTGCTCATCCAGGCTTCATCACCGAAATATGCATAACCGCCCAGCATCGTGAAATGGTCGACCAGGTTGTCGAACTGACCGGCTTGCCTGTGCACCACGATCTCAACATCATGCAACCCGGCCAGTCGCTGTTCGATGTGACCTCGCGCGTGCTCCTAGGCATGGCCGAGGTGCTGGACAAGGCGAAGCCCGATATCGTCATGGTGCAGGGCGACACCACCACGGCGATGGCCGCGGCGCTGGCTGCCTTCTACAAGCGTATCCCCGTCGCTCATGTCGAAGCAGGATTGCGCAGCCACAACATCAACTCGCCGTTTCCTGAAGAACTGAACCGCAAGATTGCCGGCGACATCGCCACCTGGCATTTTGCGCCGACCGTTCAAGCGCGCGACAATCTCATCGCCGAAGGAAAGGCCGAAAGCACCATCTTCGTGACCGGCAACACGGTGATCGACACGCTGTTGCATTTTTCAAGCGCGATCGATGCCGACAGGCTGATGAACGCGAAGCTCGCTGCCAGCTTCCCCTTCCTCGACCCTTCCAAGAAGATGATCCTCGTCACCGGACATCGCCGCGAGAATTTCGACGGCGGCATCCAGCGCATCTGTACGGCGTTGAAGGGATTGGCGGCGCGCGGAGACGTGCAGATCGTCTACCCTGTCCATCCAAACCCCAATGTGCGCTCGGTGGTCAACGCAGAGCTGGAAGGCGTGCCGAACATCCATCTGGTCGAGCCGCAGGACTATCTGCCGTTCCTGTACCTGCAGAAGCAGAGCTATCTGGTGCTTACCGATAGCGGCGGCGTGCAGGAAGAAGCGCCTTCGCTCGGCAAGCCGGTACTGGTGATGCGCGAAAATACCGAGCGACCCGAGGGGATCGTGGCCGGCACCGCCCGCCTTGTCGGCACCGATGTCGAGAAAATCCTGTTCAACGCCAATCGCCTGCTCGACGATCAGGCTGCCTATCGCGGCATGGCGGAACGACACAACCCATATGGCGATGGCCGGGCCAGTAACCGGATTGTTGAGGAACTGCTGCATCATGGCTGAAATCAAAACCGTTTCCGTAATCGGCATGGGCTATATCGGCCTGCCGACCTGCGCCATTTTCGCCAGCCGCGGGCTCAACGTCATTGGCGTCGATGTCAACGGAGCGGTGGTCGAGAAGGTCAATCGCGGCGAAATCCACATCGTCGAGCCGGACCTTGACGGTCTGATCCAGAAGGTCGTGGCGAACGGCAAGCTCATGGCCTACAGCACGCCGCAGCCGGCGGACGCCTATATCATCGCCGTGCCGACCCCGATGACCCACGATCATAAGCCGGACGTGACCTACGTGCTCGCGGCGGCACGAAGCATCGCCCCCGTGCTGAAGCGGGGAGACCTTGTGGTATTGGAATCGACATCGCCGGTTGGAACCACGCGTATCATGACCGGGCTGCTTGCCGAGTTGCGGCCCGATCTCAAATTTCCTGTCCAGCATGGCGAAGACGCCGATGTGCTGGTCGCCTATTCGCCCGAGCGTGTGCTGCCGGGAAAGGTGCTGACCGAGCTGATCAACAACGATCGCTCGATCGGCGGATTGTCCCGCAAATCGTCGGAGCGGACCGCGGCACTCTATTCGACCTTCGTCACCGGCGACCTGTTCATGACAACGGCCGAAAGTGCTGAGCTGGTGAAACTGACGGAGAACGCGTTCCGCGACGTCAACATCGCCTTTGCCAACGAGCTTGCCGCCGTGTGTCAGGATCTGTCGCTCAATGTATGGGAAGTGATCGATCTCGCCAATCGACACCCTCGCGTGAACATCCTCCAGCCGAGCCCGGGCGTCGGCGGTCACTGCATTGCGGTCGATCCATATTTTATCATCGACGCCGCACCCAACAGCACGCGGCTGATGGCTTCGGCACGCCGGATCAATTCCGAGCGGCCGATGTCGGTGGTCAGGGATATCGAGGCCTTGCTCGACCCCTCCCGCAAGCAAACGATCGCCTGTCTTGGCCTCAGCTTCAAAGCCAATATCGACGATCTGCGCGAGAGCCCGGCCGTCGAGGTGGTGAAGCTTCTGTCCGATAACCCCAATGTGAAGATCATTGCGGCTGAACCCAACACAAATGCGCTGCCGCATGAGCTCGAGGGCAGGGGCATCGTGTTCACCGACGCACTTTCGGCCATCGACAAGTCCGATATCGTCGTCCTCCTGGTCGACCATCGGCAGTTCAATCTGGTCGACCCCGAAGCGCTCAAGGACAAGAAGCTCGTCGATACGAGGGGTCTGTGGACGTGGCGCAAGGCACGCAAGCCCGACGCCCGCATCGAAGGCAAGAAACCAGAGGTCGCACAAGTGACGCTTGCAAGGGAGCAGGCCGCATGAACGCGCACGCCCCGGCATGGGCGCAGCATTCCCTGTTGGCATCACGGCGCCGGGAGTTCCTTGGTGCACCGATCCATGCGCTGACCATGGCCGAGACACTGGCCATCGCCGACGAGGCGATGACCCTGGGGCGGCCGCTGCATCATGTGGTCGTGAACGTCGCCAAGCTGGTGACCATGCGCCAGAATGCCGAGCTGCGCGAGGACGTGGCCGGGGCGGACGTGGTCAATGTCGACGGCATCGGCGTGCTTTGGGGTGCACGTCTGTGCGGCGTCGCGCTGCCCGAGCGGGTGGCGGGCGTCGACATCATGATCAATCTGCTGAGCCTCTGCGCGAAGCGTGGATTCAGGCCGTATCTGCTGGGGGCCGAACAGCACGTTCTCGACGCGGTTGTAGTGAGACTTGCCAAGGACCATCCGAGCCTCGTCATAGCGGGAATGCGCAACGGCTATTTCAAGCCGGAGGACGAGGCCGGGATCGTCGCGGCGATCAACGCCTCGGGCGCCGACTGCCTGCTGGTGGCCATGCCGACACCGCGCAAGGAACGCTTTCTCAAACGCTACCGCGATGAACTCGCCTCAAGCTTCGTGATGGGCGTGGGCGGCAGTTTCGACGTCTATGGGGGCAAGGTTGCCCGTGCGCCGAAGCTGATACAAGCGGCCGGCCTGGAGTGGCTGTTCCGCGTCGTCCAGGAGCCGCGACGCTTGTGGCGCCGCTACTACGACACCAACACTGCCTATGCGGGACTGCTGTGCCGGGAGTTCTGGGAGCGTCGCTGGCGCCGAAACGCCGGTTTATAGTTTCGCGTTCCCCCACAAAACAGGCGTTGACCCTGGACTTCGCTTTACGCGATCCGTAGCCGCGCCCGCAGCTGGGCGACGAATTGCGTCGCTGCCACAGGGTGGAACAACGAGGTCAGCCCGAAGAAAACCGCAGCACCGGCAGTGCCGCCGGCGACAAGCGAGAAGATTGCCGGCACGTCGCCGGGCACCATGCTGGCAAGCTTGGCGGCCACCCCCGTGCTGAGCGAGATGACCACCGAGACACCGATGTCGCGCCATGGCACCGGCACCGGTGTGAGCCGCTCGCTGATGATGATGCAGGTTATGGAGCCCACCACCGAGCCGCCCGCCAGCGCCAAAGCGGCGCCGATCTCCGCCATCGGGGGGATCAACAGCAGGGACAATGCGATTGTTGCCACCGAGCCGAAGAGATTGGCGATGATCAGCAGCCACGGCCGCTTGTGCGCGTGCACCACGACGCCATAGACGAAGCTGGTGAGGTTGGCGCACAGCACGCTGAAGGCAATGATCGGAAACAGCAGGCCGAAGCGGCCGTGATATTGCGAGGGCAGCATAAGCTCGGTGATATCGCTGCTGAGCGCGACCAGCATCGCTGCAATAGGCAGGCAAAGCCGCATCATCAGCGCCATCAGTTGCGACAGCAGCCGGCCCGACGCCGCGGGCCCATCCTCGTCGAACCGGCTGACCACCTCGGGAAAGGCGCCCATGTTGATGGCGTTGGCGACCATGTCGATCGGCTGGCGGGCCAGCGCATAGGCTGCGGCGAAGATCGCCACAGCGCTGGCATCGTAATAGATCTTGAGGAACAGACGCTCCGCGCTGTTGAGCCCGAAGCCTACCAGCGCCATGATGATCAGCGGCACACCGAGCGCAAAGAAGTCCCTGTGGGTGAAGCGCGGCGGACCGGCAACGAGCCGTCGCGATGCCATGATGCCCGCCACGACGCCGGCAATCAAGGCGCCGAGGCTCGAGCCGAGCGACACCGTCAGAAAGCTATCCTGAAAGACGAGGATAGCGCCGATCGGTAACGCGAGTTGCAGCAGGGCACGCAGGGCTTCGAGCATCGAATAGACCGAATGGCGCTGCTGCATCTGCAGCACCGTCAACGCGAAGCGGCTGATGGACCCGGCGACCAGATAGCCGCAGACTGCGATCGCGAACTCGACCCAGCGTTCAGGCACGATCACCGCCGACGCGCCTATCGATATGACCAGCGCCAGTGCCGTGGTGGCAAGCAACACCTGCCCGGCCAGCATCAGGCTGCCGCGGCTGACTTCGCCCTTGCCGCCAAGCCTGAGTAAGGCGATGCGCAGCCAGTTGGTGACGGCAATGTCGGTCATTTCGCCGACGGTCACCACCAGGGTGAGCAGGCCATACTCGGTCTGGTCGATCAAACGCGTCACGACGACCAGCAGGAGCAGCGCCGAAATTCGCGTCAGCAGGATCGCCGGAGCATAAATGAGCGTGGAACGGAGCAGCAAGGGCGTGTCCCTGGAAAACTCACCTTCGACTAGCCGCCGACTGGCGGAAAATCCAGCCCGATGACGCCGAAGGGTGAACAGATTCAGTTTGAACTAAAAGATTTGCCGTAAACCTTATCGGGAACGTTTGCTTTGCAGTTACCCGGTCTGTGTTATTTAGAGTACCATCATGTTGCAGCGCCTCATATCCGATCGAAAAATACATGTCCTGGTCGCGACGCCCTCGGGCGTTTCGGGGCAGGGCGGCATCGACCGCATCATGGGGGCGCTGAAGCAGGAGTTCGAACGGCAAGAAATCGCCGACATCGATGTGTGCTTCCTTGCCAGTCGTGGCCCGGGGCATGTCGGACTTTCGATCTTCTATATGCTCGGTTTTTGCTTACGGATGCTTAAAGCGCGTCTGGCTGGACGCGCCGATGTCATTCATATCAACATCTCAGTTTCCGGCAGCACCTACCGCAAGATGGTGATCGCCGCCTGCGCACGGCTCCTGTCGATACCCTATGTCCTGCATTTGCACGGGGCGCAGTATCAGACATTCTGGAAAGCCGACCGCGGTTTCATAAGCCGCCGTATCAAAGCTCTGTTCGAGCATGCCGATCGGGTGATCGTTTTGGGCAGGCTTTGGCGCGATTTCGTCGCCAGCCGGGCGCCGGGCGCAGCCGGCAATATCGTGATCGTGCCCAATGCGACCGAAGTCCCGTCGCTGGCGCATGTCGGCGGCGGCGACCATGTGCATATCCTGTTCCTGGGCCGCATCGGCGACCGCAAGGGCGTACCGCAATTGCTCGAGGCACTGCACCGCATGAGCCCTGTCAAGAATTGGCGCGCCACGATTGCCGGCGATGGCGAAGTCGAGGCGGCACGGGCAAAGTCAGCCGCGCTGCGGATTGCAGACCGGATCGCCTTTCCGGGTTGGGTGGGACCGGACGATGTCGCATCGCTGATTTCTTCGGCCGATATTCTGGTTCTTCCATCCTTCGCCGAAAATCTGCCGATGTCGGTGATCGAAGGCATGGCAGCCGGTTTGGCGGTGGTGGCGACCCCGGTTGGCGCCGTCGAAGACATAATCACCGACGGGCAATCCGGGCTGCTGGTGCCGCCAGGCGATGTTACAGCGTTGACCGAGGCGCTGAGCCGCCTCGCGGAGAACCCGGCACTGCGGGCAAGGCTTGGTGCCGGTGCAATGGCGGTGCATCGGGAACGGCTTGAGCTCGCCCCGTTTGTCGGCGCAATCTGCGATGTCTGGCGGTCGGCGGCGTCAAGCCGTCAACCGGTCAAGCGCTGACGCCGATGATGAAGGCGGCGCTTCAAGCCTGAATTCGCGGTGGAATATCTCCAAATTCAACAGCGCCCATATCAGCTTTTCGTGGTCTGCAGCACGCGTGGTGTGTTCCGAGACGATTTGATCTAGCTGTTTCGGACTCAGATAGCTGCGGATGACGGAGTGGGGCGAGCAAAGATGGTCATGCACGTAGTTCCTCATCGATCCGCGAAACCATTCGGCGACCGGTACCTTGAACCCGACCTTGCGGCGGCTGAGAATTTCTTCCGGGAGGATATTGGCCATGCTGTCCCGCAGGATCTGCTTGCTGTGCAACCAACCCAGCCTGTAGCGATCGGGCAATTTGCTGACGAATGAAACCAGGTCTCGATCGAGGAACGGCATTCTTCCTTCGATTGAACAGGCCATCATCATGTGGTCGCCTCGTTCCAGGAGATTGTCAGGCAGCCACGATGTCTGATCGAAAAACAGCACGCGGCGAAGATGGGAAGCCGCAGCGCTTGACGAGAACGGAAAGTCGTTGCGCTCATAACGGCGATTTGCGGACGCGCCGATCAGGCAAGCGCGCTGCTGCGCCGAAACGGCTCCAAACCAGGAGACCATCCGGGCGGCAAAGTGCCTTTCGCCCGCGGTGCGGGCAAACGTATCGACCTTGGCCGACGCGCCCGGCATGGCGCGTATCAAAGGGGAAAGGACGTTATCGTGCAGCGAGGCTGGAACAAGCGACTGGTAGATCCCGGCCAGTGATTCCGCGCGATGCTTGGGATAGCCGCCGAGAATCTCGTCGGCTCCTTCTCCGGTGAGCACCATCTTGACGTCCTGGGCGGCGCGCTCCGACATCAGGTAAATTGGAATATCGCTGCTTTGCGAAACAGGTGCACCACGTTGGCGAACCATCGCCGGCAGGTGATCCATCAGATCGCCTGGCTGGATGACAAGTTCGCAATGATCGGTCTTGAAATGATCGGCAACGCGCCGGGCGAATGCAAGTTCGCTATAGGCCGCGTCGTCGAACCCGACGGAAAACGTGCGAATGGGCGTAGCGCTGTGCCTGGCCATCAGGGCGACGATAGCCGAGGAGTCGAGTCCTCCGGAGAGAAAGGCCCCAAAAGGTGCATCGCTGCGCATCCTGATCTCGACGGAATGGTCGAGCAGTTCCAGAAATCGTTTCTTGGCGGTTTTTCCGTCGATCCGCTCGGTCAGGGCCACCTGATCCGGAGGCGTATAGTAGCGCGTTTCCTTGACCACCCCTTGCGACCAGACAGCATAGCTTCCGGGATTGAGCTTGCGGATCTGTTTAAAAAGCGTGCGTGGTCCCGGCACATAACGCCAGTTCAGATACTCGTCCACCGCATCCAGATCGAGTTGCTGCGCATCTTGCAGCGCCGACAACAATGCGTTGATCTCCGAGGCAAACAGCAGCAATCTTTCGCTTTGCATGAGGTAAAGCGGCTTTTCCCCGAAGGGATCCCGGCCGAGGATCAATTCCTGCCTCTGAGCATCCCAGAGTGCAAAGGCGAACATGCCGCTCAGCCGGTCGAACATGGACAAGCGCCACTGATCGTAGGCTCGGAGCAGCACCTCGGTGTCGGAGCGCGTTCGAAAATGATGGCCAAGGCCGATCAGTTCCTGGCGCAACTCGATGTAGTTATATATCTCTCCGTTGAAAATTATTTTGAGACGGCCGTCCTCAATCTGCATTGGCTGATTTGACTCAGGCGCCAAGTCAATGATCGCCAGGCGGCGATGGACCAATGCCAATTGTTCCTCGCCGGTATTCAGGTCCAATATCTCGGTGCCTTCGGCATCGGGACCGCGATGCCGCAATGCGCTTGACATTCTGGCGGCCCGCTCTTGTGGATTTTTAGCCCTTCGACCGATCCATCCGGCAATTCCACACATTGTTCCCCCTAGGCGCGCGCATTCCTCACTTCAGTACAACAAATGTGTTAAACACTTCGTGCCAATACAACCCAACCGGGAGAAAGCTGCCGCGGGCCGTTCCTCGATCGAGCCTGGCGGTCAGGGGTTTGCCACCGGTTGTTCGCTGGTGAGGGCGAGTGACGGCACCTATGGCAGGCCCAATGCCTGCAGCATCTCCGGGTCGGGAACCGGGGGACCATCGGGCGGGATGAGGCTCATCCCATAGGGATTGGAGAACTCCCAGACAGACCATGGGATCGCGAAGCGTTCGGCCTCTCGGCGCACTGCCTTGAGATAGCGCGAACGGTCGGCCTCAAAGGCGCCCATGCGGCCGTCCACGGACATGAGGATAGCGCCGAATTCGCCCATGAAGAGCCGCCGGCTGGGAATGCCGTGGCCTTCAGCCCAGTCGACAGCCTGGCGAAAGCTCGCCTCCAGTTGGCTCTGGCCCCAGTTCTGCTCGAAATAGTTCGCGATTGCTTGGCGCGCGGTGGCCATGTTCATGACCTGCTCGACCCTGCTCAAGCCGGCAGCTTCCATCCGCGCTCTAAGGGTTTCGGTCACCACTTCGGGTGTACTGCTGTCGGCCGGCCAGGGAAGTCCCGAAGCAAAGCTGATCGTGTCATCGGGCCGCTGGTGGGTGAAGCTGTGAGGCTCATACATATGGAAGCTGTAATAGAGGTTTGGGTCATCAAAGCTGGGGCTGAGGTTGACCAATCCGGCAATGCTGCCGCCGCAGGCGCCGGTTGCAACGATGGTAAGTTCGCTGCTGACCGCTCGAATGTCGTGGACGGTCCCTGCCATGATCCGCTGCCAGTGATCGCTGCCGCTCGCATCGCAAGGGTAGTATGCGGGCTCGTTGTAAGGTTCGAGGGCGACTTTGTCGGTGCCGATCTTGACCAGCATGGCGGCGACCGCCACAACCATTTGACGATAGCGGGCAACGCCCTCGCTGTCGGCGCCGCCATAGATCATCTCCATGCTGTAGTCGGGAATCTGAGTGACGCCATGCAGGTCGAAAACCACCTTGAGGCCGGTCGACGTGATCCGCTCGACGGCGGCGGCAAGTATGTCCAGCGCCTGCTGCCGCTTGGCGTCCCCGTTGGCAAGCAGCGGGCCGGGATCGACGCTCAGCCGGACGAAGTCGAAGCCCATCGATCGGATGTGGGCAAACACCTCCCCGGCCGGCCAGTCGGTGAGCGGCCTGCGTTCCGCAAGCCACTCCTTTTCGCTGCGATAGGGCGGCCAAACGTAGGTTCCGTCTTTCTCCACCGGCGACCAGTTGAGCCACTGATGCACGCCAACGCCGCGCTTGAGAGGGATGGGCTCTGCCTCGGCTGCCACAAGCAAGGCGAGCACCCAGGCAACAACATACACCGCTTTTCGCATCGCTCCCTCCGCATGCTCGCGGGAGATATTAACCGCAACGAACGGGAAAGAAGATTGCCGGCCCGCAGCTTTTCGACGGCATGGTATACAAGGACCGAAACGTTGACGGTGCGTGTATGAGAATCGGCTGGTACATCAACCGATTGCGCAGCATGGGACCGGCCGAGGTGTTGCACCGGCTGGGCGAGCAACGTCGAAGGATCGCGTCGCGCCGCCGCGATGATGGGTGGGAGCGCTATCCATCGCCGCAGTTGCACCCAGTGCTGCCCGGATTTCGCCATGCTGCGTTGGCAGCGACCGACGCTCAACGGCAGGCCATAGCGGCGGCCGCGCAAGAGATGCTTCATGGCCGGTTTTCGGCACTCGGGCGGACATGGCCAAAGCGTGAGCCCGATCTTTTGTTTCCTGCTGAGCTTTGGCGTCTTGATCCGGTAACCGGCAGGCTTTGGCCTGGCGCCGAGGCTCATACTTTCGATATCGATTTTCGCGATGGCGGCGACCTTGGCGATATAAAATATGTCTGGGAGGTCAACCGGCTGCAGCAATTGCCAGTACTGGCTGCACACCTGCTCCTCAGCGAGGACAATCGATCCCGGAGTGCCATTGAGGCGGCAATCGGCAGTTGGCATTCCGCCAATCCGCCGTTCCGAGGCATTGGCTGGGCTTCCGGCATCGAAGTAGCGCTGCGAGCCATCAGCCTGATCGTCACCCTGGACCTTATCGGTGACCGGCTTGACCCGGCGACGCTGCGGAAAGCTGGTGAGATACTCGCGGCAAGCGCCTTTTGGCTGCCGCGGTTTCCGTCGCGATATTCCTCCGCCAACAACCATCTCGTCGCAGAGTTGGCTGGCGAATATCTGGTTGGCCTGGCGCTCGGGGCCGAATCCGAAATTGCCCGCAGCGCCCTCTTAAATGAGACGCACAAGCAGATTCTTGCCGACGGCGCCGGTGCCGAGCAAACTCCGACCTATGCAGCCTTCAGCGCCGAACTCATCTTGCTGTGCGCCGCCGCGGCACGCCAGGCGGGAACGCCGTTTCCCTCGGCCGTCGAAGCGCGTCTGGGCGCCTTCGCCAATTTCGTCGGCTGGCTGCCACAGAAAGCCGCCCGCTTCGGCGACGACGATGAGGGCCATGTGCTGAAGCTGGGCGACGAGCCGAACTATATCCGATCCGTCGCGGCCGCCATCCACGGCTTACTGGGGACGCCGGGCAACGCGCCGGAGCCTGACGATTTTCGTTCGCTTTTCTTTGGTGCGCCGTCAGGCCCGGCGCCCGCGGTGCATGGCTTGCAGACATTCACGCAAGGCGGGCTCTCCGTCTGGCGCGGAGCAATGAACGGCCGCAATGTCGAACTGACGTTCGACCATGGACCGCTCGGCTATCTCTCGATAGCGGCGCACGGCCATGCCGACGCGCTGTCGCTCACACTGTGCATCGACGATGAGCCGGTGCTGGTCGATCCCGGCACCTGGCTCTACGGTTCGGGAGGCGCATGGCGCGACTGGTTCCGCTCCACACCGGCGCACAACACGCTGAACATCGAGGGCAAGAGCCAAAGCACCATCGCTGGAAATTTCAACTGGTCGCACAAGGCAGTCGCAGCGCTGGTGGAGAGCGAGCCGGGATCGCGCTGGAGGCTGAGCGCCCGGCATGACGGCTATAGAAGCCGCTTCGGCGTCGTGCATCAGCGCACTTTGGCGCGCCAGGCCGATGGCATCCTCATCACCGACAAACTGCTCGGCGGCAGGCGCCAGTCCGAGATCGTCTTCCAACTGGCCGCCGGCCTCCATGCCGACCGGCACGAAGATACGGTCACGGTATTGCGCGGCGACGAGGTACTGTTGGCCATCCGCTTTCCTGATGCTGCGCTCGATATCGGTGCCGGCGGTGACATGCCGGGCCAAGGCGGTTGGGTTTCACTGCGTTTTGGCACCCGGCAGCAAGCCGAACGCCTCGCCTGGCACGGTGAAGTGGGCGAAGCCGGGATCGATATCCATCTTGCCCCAATTCACCCGCCGCAACAGCAAAAACCAGTGCCAACGTAGAGTTGCCGGGCGAGTTCCAGCCGTATTCGACATTAATTACGTTTGGACATTTAGCGGTTTCGTTACCGTTGATCTGCTAGTCTCGCACCATCCAGCCTGCTTTGCCCGCTGCGCCCGCAACAGCCACTGGTTGCAGGCGGCGTAGCGAGTTTGGCGGGAATTTTGTGCTTTGCTATTCGCCAGATCGCCTTCTTACGACCCCAGACTGCCTTCTTACGACCAGGAGCCGCTGCATCAATGTTTTCCGAATTTGCCAGAGCGATTGTGGAAAAGCTTTCGAACGTCAATCTGACCACGCTCGGCCTGCTTCTCCTCACCGCACTGGGCAGCGCGGTGATCGCCTACTGGCGAACTGCCGAACATAAGTCCCTCAGGGACTTTTTCGACTTCGCCTTCCCACAGGAAGTCATCCTGCACCCGTCGGCGCGAGCCGACGCCCTGTTCTGGATCACGAAACGGGCGATGATGCCTTTCCTGCTTATTCCTGCCGGCGTCACCTTCGTCGTCGCGGTGGGCTATGGCACACGCGAGGCAATTGGCTGGCTCCTTAACATCCACGCGCCGCTTCTCGGCGGCCCGGCGGGACCGGTGACGATCGTCATCTTCACCGCAACCATGCTGGTCGCCTATGATATTTCATACTACCTCTACCACGTCGCCCAGCACCGTTTCCCGTTCCTGTGGGAATTGCACAAGGTACATCATTCGGCCGAAGTGATGGTGGGGATCACCAAGGACCGGGTTCATCCGCTGGACGATCTGATGAACCGTATGTGGGATGGCGTCATCCCGGGCATCTGCTTCGGTGTCTGGAGCCTGATCGCACTCGATCCGGTAGAGGTCGCTATCTTCGGCATCAACGTCTACGTCATCCGCAACATCCTGATGATGGACTTTGTTCGCCATACGCATCTCAAGATATCGTTCGGCCCGTTGAACAACATCATCCTGTGTCCGCACTGGCACCAGGTGCATCACAGCATCGACCCGCGTCACTACGATAAGAATTTCGGCCTGCTTTTTTCGTTCTGGGATCGTCTGTTCGGAACGCAATTTGTCCCGGAGCCGGATGAAGACCTGAAATTTGGCCTGGTCGATCGCGATGTGCGCGATTACCAGTCGATCTTTGGGCTCTACATCCTGCCGCTCAAGAAGATGGCAAGGCATGTCATGCGACTGTTTCACAGACGGCCCAATGTGGTCGCGCAGCCACAGGACAGTTCTCCTTCATGAACACCGCTGTTTCCATCGACGTCCTAGGCGCGGAGCGCCTGGAAATCGTCCGTTCGGCGGATCGCCTGGCTGCGGTCGAGGCCGCTTGGATGGAGCTTTGGCATCGTACCGACGGGCTGATCTTTCAAAGCCATGCCTGGATTTCGGCATGGTGGAGTACCGTACAACGCCGTGACCAGCGCGCGTTGCGGATCGGCCTGGTCTGGAAGGGCGAGAGACTCGTTGCTGTCGTTCCGCTGGCGATCGGCAGGCGCAGGGGGCTGCGGTTTCTCGAATGGGCGGCCGGCAGCTATACCGACTATGGGGATATTCTCGTTGCTCCGGAATGCTCGTTATCGGCGCTGCAGGAGCTATGGACCCAACTCTGCGATGCCGGCGGCTTCGATCTTGCCTTGATCAGTCGTCTCTCGCCGGATGCGGCGGCCCGCAAAATTTTCACGCCGGGAGCTTCCGGCGGCATCAGGCTTCGTCCGTTTCACCGAACGGAAGTCAGCTATCGCGTTGCCGGACAATGGGAAAGCGGAGCGGCATGGTTGGCGGACCAGTCGAAAAAGACGCGCCAGAACTATCGGCGCGGCATCAAAGCGCTGGAAGAAACCGGAGAGGTGAGATTTCGCCTGCTTGCCCCCGACGAGCCGCTGCAACCGGTACTGGAGCGCCTCGCGGCCTTGAAGCGGAAATGGCTGACCGAGCGCATGCGTGAGTCAGACCTGTTCGAAGAGGGCGTGCCGGTACTCGCCGCGCTCGTCGATGCGTTGGCGCGCGCCGGCGTGCTGCATATCTTCGTCCTCGAATGCAATGGCGTGATGGTCGCGGTGTCGATCAACTTCGTCCAGCACGACATGATGATGGCCTTCGTGACGACGTTCGATCCGGATTTCGGCCGGGCGTCGCCGGGTGTGATCCTGTTGATGGATTACGTGCAGTGGTCGATCGATCACGGCTTGAGCATGGTCGATTTCCTCTGTGGCGCAGAGTCGTTCAAACACAAATTCTCAACGCAGTCGGTTACGCTGGAATCCGTCATCGGGACGCGCACGGCACAGGGTGCGCTTGCATCTCTTGCCGATCGTGTCCTCCAGACCGTCAGGCATATGCGCGAGCGTTCATCGGCACCACCAGAGGGACGCGATACGCCCACTCAAGCCGAAGCAGCCTTGGACTAGAACGGTCCATCGTTTCACGGAAACGCCGAACAGCTCCATCTTTTGTTTTGACGCAATTCCGGACGAAAACCGTTCACACTTTTCCTGGAATTGCTGTAGCGGCCCGCTCGCAAAAAGCTCAAATGAAGCGCGGTATCGGACCGTTTTGCGGCGTGGTGCGGTCGCCGAGGTCGAGGAAGATCTCGTCGATGTAGCACCATCCCCAACCTTCCGGCGGATCGTAGCCTTCGATGACAGGATGGCCGGTTGCCCGAAAATGCTTGGTGGCATGACGGTTGGGCGAGTCGTCGCAGCAGCCGACATGGCCGCATGTGCGGCAGAGCCGCAGATGCACCCACTGCGAACCGCTCTTCAGGCATTCCTCGCAGCCGAGCGCGCTCGGTGTCACGTCGCGAATGTCCCCGGCGTGCCTGCATTCGTCTGCCATCATACGCTCCTGACCAGTTGTGGCGCCACGGCGAGACTGCCGTTTCGCGCGAGATATGCATGCAGCGCTGCAACCACCTGGGCGCCTTCGCCGACGGCAGCGGCGACGCGCTTGATCGAGCCGGAGCGCACGTCGCCGATGGCGAACACCCCGCCGCGGTTCGTCTCCAGTGCACCACGTTCCTGGCCAATGTCAGGCCCGGTGCGAACGAAGCCCTTCGCGTCCAACGCCACGCCGCATTGCGCCAGCCAGTCGGTGTTCGGATCGGCGCCGATGAACAGGAAGAGGTGGCGGATCGGACGTGCTGTCTCGGTGTCGCGGTTGCGCCAGCGCACTTTGCCAAGATTGCCGTCGTCGCCTTCCAGTGCCGCAATCTGCGTCTCAGCCAGCACTTCGATGTTCGGCTGTGCCCTGACGCGCTCCACCAGATAGCGCGACATGCTCGCATCGAGGCTGCTGCCGCGCGCCAGCAGCCATACCTTCTTCACATGCGCCGCCAGGTAGACGGCAGCCTGACCAGCCGAATTGCCGGCGCCGACAAGGGCTACCTCTTGCCCGGCGCAAAGCCGCGCTTCGATCGGCGAAGCCCAGTAATGCACGGAGGTTCCCTCGAATTGCGCCAGGTTTGCCATGTCGAGGCGGCGATAGCGCGCTCCGCTGGCGATCACCACCGACCGTGCCCGCACGGTCTCCCCGCCGCCGACGGCGAGCGTGTAGTGGGCACCGGACGTGTCGCTTGCGCTGCACAGCAGCTTCGCCTCGTCCGGTATCACCATCTCGACGCCGAATTTCTGCGCCTGGTTGTAAGCGCGCGCCATCAGCGCCATTCCCGAAATGCCGGTCGGAAAACCGAGGTAGTTCTCGATGCGCGAGGAGGCACCCGCCTGTCCGCCGAAGGCACGGCAATCGAGCACGATCGTCGACAACCCTTCGGAAGCCGCGTAGACGGCCGCCGCGAGGCCGGCCGGTCCGGCGCCGACAATGGCCACGTCGTACAGCTTGCCGGCGTCGATCGGCCTCACCAGGCCGATGCAGCGGGCAAGCTCGTTCTCTCCGGGATTGAGCAGCAGCTTGCCGTTCGGACAGAGCACGATCGGCAAATGGTGGATGTCGACATGGAAGCGTTCGATCAGCGTCCTGGCGCAGGGATCAGCAGCCGAATCGAGAACGCGATGCGGCTGACCGCTGCGAGCCAGAAAACCTTGCAGCCTCAAAACGTCGCCGCTGTCGACCGGTCCGACAATGATCGGGCCTGCTGTGCCGCTCTCGAGCAGGCCGACACGGCGCAGGATCAGCGCCCGCATGATGCGCTCGCCGAGGTTTGCTTCCTGCACCATCAGGTCCCGCAGCCTTTGCGAGGGGATGACGAGCGCCTCGACCGGCTCAACCGCCTCCACATCCACCAGTGAGGGTCGGGCTGAAAGCTGCGCCAACTCGCCGACGAAATTGCCTGCACCGTGCGTGACGATTGTTTCGCGCCGGCCGAAGCTGCCGCCCTGGATGATATCCACCTTGCCGGACAGGACCACGATCAGACCGGGCGCCAGCTCGCCGGCTTTGACGATCTGTTCGCCTGCAGCATAGGACACGGCTTCGCCGAAACGGCCCATGCGGTCCAGGTCCGCCTCAGCCAGCACTGGAAACATCTGATCGCGACGGGCAATGGAGATCGGATTGGCGGGTTGAGACATGGTTCGAACCTATCGCCCGTTTCCGACAGTTTGAAGCGGTTTTTGCGGCTTGCGGCCGGTAGGAACCTAGCCCGCTTGTCGGTAAACGGTGTGCCCTTCGCTTCGCAGTTAACTGACGGCGGCCGTGCGACGGTGTCGTCGCGACGTGCCTCACAATCCGTTGCATCTCCTTGATTTGTTTGATTTGCGCATCCCGACAAACCCGGCGCATGCTGCTTCAGCCGGCACCTGCCTAAGCCGGCCAGGCCCGGCGGGCCGTCCTGTGTCAAACTCTCGGCCGCCGGGCTTCTGGACAGCAGAAACGGCCTGTGTCCGAGCACTCCGCAAGCTGGCCTGCGGCCTGTTGTTCGGCGAGTGCTCAGGCAGCTACCTGAAGCACAATCTTGCCGCGCGTGTGCTGCTTCTCGAGCTGTTCCTCGGCCCTGGCGACTTCCTCAAGAGGATAGATTGCCTGCACGAATGGCCTGACCTTCCCGGCGTCGATGAGGCGGCTGATCTCGGCAAGCTGCGCCGCGTTCGGCTTGGTCAAATATGAAACGCCGCGAGCCCGATGCAGGCGGGCCTTCTCCGCCGACGGTTCGGAAAGCGTTGAGACGAGCGTCCCGCCGGGCTTGAGCACGTCCCACGAGCGGTCCTGTGTTTCACCCGCTACCAGGTCGAAGACGAGGTCGACGTCCTCGACAACCTCCTCGAAGCGCTGGTTCTTGTAATCGACCGCCTGGTCGGCGCCAAGCGCGCGGACGAAATCGAAATCCTGCGCGGAAACGGTCGTCGCGACAAACGCGCCCGCGGCCTTTGCGAACTGCACCGCCAGATGACCGACGCCGCCGGCGCCGCCATGGATAAGGACCCGCTGACCGGATTTGAGGCCGCCGTGATCGAAAAGGCCTTGCCACGCGGTAAGGCCCGCAAGTGGCACGGCGGCGGCTTCGGCGTGGCTTAAGCGTTGCGGCTTCGCCGCCGCCTCCGTTGCCTTGACGACGACATATTCGGCGTTGCCGCCGCGGTCGTTGCCGAGCATGGCATATAGCGGATCGCCCTTCTTCAGCGTATGGGCCCGCGTGCCGCACAGTTCCACCACGCCGGATACGTCGCGGCCGAGCGTGACGGGCAGATCCGCGCCCGAAGAGCCCTCGCGAACCTTGTAGTCGACGGGATTGACGCTTGCCGCGTAGACCTTGAGCGTGACCTCGTCGTCATGCGGCTGAGGCAACGGAACCGCGTCCAGCGAAAGAACCTCCGGCCCACCAAAATCGTGGATACGGACGGCCTTCATCGTAATCATGGCTTGCTCCTCGTCGGGTTGCAGTCCAGTTCGCTCTGAACAGTTTCGCCGGCAGGCCGGCGTCTATCCAGCCGGCGGTTCGGTCGTAGCAAATGCCGGCCGGTGGTGCGCCGTCAGTGTATCGTTTGCGAATGCTCGCCGCCGGGTTGCGAGATGCCGCTCAGCGCTTCACCTGCTGTCGCCGTCTCGCTGTTGGTGGCGAGGTCGCCCAGCGAAACGATGCCGACCAGGCGCTTGTCGCGGTTTAGCACCGGCAAGCGGCGCACTTTCAGGTCAGCCATGTTACGCAGAACATCCCGCGCGTCTTCGTCTTCGAAGCAATACCTGACCTCGGTGCTCATCACTTCCCGTACCTTGGCGTCAGGTGTCTTGCCTTGGGCGACGCCGCGGATTGCGATGTCGCGATCGGTTACCATGCCGACAAGCCGATCGTTCTCGCCCACCGGCATTGCGCCGGCGTCGAGGCGACCCATCATTTCTGCCGCATCGCGCAGGGTTTGCTGCGGACTGGCGATCTCGACGTCCTTTGTCATGCAGTTGCCGACTTTCATTTTAACCTCCGTTGGTTGCAGGCCCGCCGCCGGTTTCCATGATGAAAGGGTGAATGAGCGCCAGCGCAAAACGTTCCATGGCAAGACCCGTTTCGAGCGCTTCGCCGAAATCACCCTTGCCATCCTCCACCCGACCGCCCTTCCGGCGGTCGGCCCGGGAAAGGTCGGTTCGGAAGGAATTTCGGAAGGCGTGCCGGGAGGAACTCCGATCGGCTCCTGGTCCGGCGTCGGAATTGGATCCGGCGAGGGCGGGGGTACGCCTGGAGGTTCTCCCGGCGGAGTCTCCGGCGGGGCAGGCGGCCGGGCCGGCTCCGGATTGGGATTGTCCGGCAGTGGATTCGGGTTATTCGGATCGGGATTGTTCATCGGTCACTCCCCTGACAACTGTGACCTGATCTCCGCCAAGAGCGGGTTGCCGCAGCGGCGATCAGGCTCTCTTGTCCTAAACCAAGGGGAAGCAAAAGCGTTCCCGCTTCCGACGCCACGCGCGGTGCCAATCTATCGGGCGGTTCCCAGGCTGGCATACATTCCGTTGGTGCGGAATTGCGTCGGGTTGATGCCGTAGAGGCGGCGGAAGACCTTCGAAAAGTAATTGGCATCCTCGAAGCCGCACATGATGGCGACTTCCTTGACCGGCAGGAAATCGGCCTTCGTGAGCAACTTCGCCGCGCGCTGCAGTCGCTGCTGCAGCACGAATTCGGCGGGCGGAAGACCTTCACTCTCGGCGAAGCAGCGCGAGAAATGCGCGCGGCTCAGGCCGCTGATCTCAGCGAGATCGGCAACGCGGAGCGGCCTGTCGAGATTGGCCCTGATGTGATCGATGACCGGCTGCATGGCGCTCTTGTCGTCGGTGACGGCATGCGAGCCGAAGACATCGTCGTAGAGCGCCATGGCTGCTTCATAGGCGACGGCCGAGGCGGCTCCCGGCGAGACCGCGCCCGTGATAAGGCGCACACTGCAATCAGCCAGATGATCGATCGTCGAGGGCTGCAGCCGCAGCACCGGACCGACGGCGGCAAGGATCGACTTGTGGATGCGCAGTGCCTCCTCGCCGTTCATCGATATCCAGAAGAACTCCCAGCGCTCGCCCTTGGCCAGCCAGTAACGGTGGTTGTGCGGCACGAGAACCAGCAAAGTGTCGCCCTTTTGCAGGCGGTAGTTCCGGTTCTCGTAGCGCAATCGGCCGGTGCCGCTGATCGTATGCTGGAGCACGGTAAACGGCGTCAGGCCGCGCTTGCGCCCATCCCAGTCGTAGACCTCGTTCTCGCGCACTTCATAGCCGGTGCTTGTCGGCATGGTGTGTAGGCGCTGGCGCCCGCGCGGCAGCGATACCGTCCTGCCCGCCGGCCCGATGTCGATCAAGTTCCGCAGCACAAAATTACCCCTAAAAGCATAATCCTTCTCTGGTCGCGTGCCGAATAAGGCGCATAATCCCTCGAGAAAAGCAAAAGAAACCGCGGTCAAAGAGCGGAGGGGAGGAAGTGCCGGATTCCAGCCTGCATAGCGTGGCAGGCGGGGCAGGCCTCTTTTCGCCGCCTTTGCCCTAGCGTTCGATCAGGTCGAGGTGAGGCTGATGAGTTTCAAGATCGCTATCATCGGTGCGGGAAGCGTCGGGTTCACCAAGAAGCTCTTCACAGACATTTTGTGCGTTCCTGAATTCAGGGATGTCGAATTCGCATTGACCGATCTCAGCGAGCGCAACCTCCAGATGATCAAGTCGATCCTCGACAGGGTCGTCGAATTCAACAGGCTGCCGACCAAGGTTACGGCAACGACAGACCGCCGTGCTGCCCTCGAGGGTGCCCGCTACATCATCAGCTGCGTTCGCGTCGGCGGTCTCGAAGCCTATGCGGACGACATCCGCATTCCCCTGAAGTATGGCATCGACCAGTGCGTCGGCGACACGATCTGCGCCGGCGGCATCCTCTATGGCCAGCGCAACATTCCGGTGATCCTCGATTTCTGCAAGGATATCCTCGAAGTCGCCGAGCCTGGGGCGAAATTCCTGAACTACGCCAATCCGATGGCCATGAACACCTGGGCGGCGATCGAATATGGCAGGGTCGATACCGTCGGCCTCTGCCACGGCGTCCAGCATGGCGCCGACCAGATCGCCGAAGTGCTCGGCGCCAAGTCGCGCACCGAGCTCGACTACGTCTGCTCCGGCATCAATCACCAGACCTGGTTCATCGACCTGCGTCTCAACGGCCGCAAGATCGGTAAGGACGAGCTGGTTGCCGCCTTCGAGGCGCATCCGGTCTATTCGCAGCAGGAAAAGCTGCGCATCGATGTCCTGAAGCGCTTCGGCGTCTATTCGACCGAAAGCAACGGCCATCTTTCCGAATACCTGCCCTGGTATCGCAAGCGGCCGGACGAAATCACCCGCTGGATCGACATGTCCGACTGGATCCACGGCGAGACCGGCGGCTACCTTCGTTATTCGACCGAAACACGCAACTGGTTCGAAACGGAGTTCCCGCAATTTCTGGAATCCGCCGCCAGGCCGATAGACCCCGCCAAGCGCTCCAACGAGCACGCCAGCCACATTCTCGAGGCGCTGGAGACGAACCGCGTTTATCGCGGCCATTTCAACGTCAAGAACAACGGCATCGTCACCAACCTGCCGCAGGACGCCATCATCGAGTCGCCCGGCTTCGTCGATCGCTTCGGCATCAACATGGCTGCAGGCATCACGCTGCCGGAGGCCTGCGCCGCTACTTGCACTTCCTCGATCAACGTCCAGCGCATGTCGGTTCATGCGGCGATCTCCGGCGATATCGACCTGCTGAAGCTCGCCGTCCTGCACGACCCGCTGGTCGGCGCGGTTTCGACGCCGGAAGAGGTTTGGCAAATGGTGGACGAAATGGTCGTCGCCCAGGCTCGCTGGCTGCCTCAATATGCCGATGCGGTGCCGGCCGCGAGGGAGCGGCTTTCGAAATCCAGGGTCAAGACCCGCGAATGGGCCGGTGCGGCAAGGCGCGACGTCCGTTCGATCGAGGAATTGCGTGCGGAAAAAACGGCTCTCAAGCAGGCCGTCTGAATTTCGCCAGGACGGATCGCGGCGAGCTTTCGGGAGGATTTTTCCGCACCCGTCTGTACATTCGTTCGAGGAGAAATGGAGCGGCGTCAACGCGCTCCTGAACAACAGGGAGGAGAGACGATGAGGAATTTTCGAAACATTGGCATTCTCGCCGGGCTGGCGCTTAGCGTCTCGGCCTCGGCGCTGAACGCGTATGCATCCGAGCCGACCGTGCCGCCGGTGCCCGCGCAATTTCCCGCCGAGGGAAAGATCAAATACGTCGCGCGCGACTCCATCCTGGAGTTCAAGGCACTTCCGGAATACCACGAACCCGATTGGGTCACCGACAAATACGTCAAGGCAGGCAAGCTGCCGCCGGTCAAGGACCGGCTGCCGAAGGAGCCGCTGGTCTTCAAGACCGGCAACATGCCGGATGGCATCGGCGTTTACGGCGATACGATGCGCCATGTCATCGGCGGCCGGCCGGAAGGCTGGAATTATGGCGCCGGCCAGACGCAAGGCTGGGGCGGCATCGACATCGGCCTTTCCGAATGCCTGACGCGCACCGCGCCGCTTTTCCAGGTCGAGGCCAAGGACACGGAGCCGCTGCCGAACCTCGCCAGGAGTTGGGACTGGTCCAAGGACGGCCACACGCTGACGATGCATCTGGTCGAGGGCGCGAAATGGTCGGACGGCGTTCCATTCAACGCCGACGATGTGATGTTCTATTGGGACGACGAGGTGATCGACCCCAATGTGTCGCCGCTGAACGGCGCGACGCAGGAGACCTTCGGCGTCGGCACGACGTTGAAGAAAATCGACGACTACACCGTCGAGTGGACGTTCAAGGACGCCTTTCCGAAACAATACCTTTACGCCATGGCTTACGGCACCTTCTGTCCGGGCCCGTCGCATATCCTCAAGCCGCAGCATCCGAAATATTCGAAGAACACCTACGAGCAGTTCAAGAACGCGTTCCCGCCGGAATATATGAACATGCCGGTGATGGGTGCCTGGGTGCCGGTGGCATACCGCCCCGACGACATCATCGTCATGCGTCGCAATCCGTACTATTGGAAGGTCGACGAGAAGGGCAACCAACTGCCGTATCTCAATGAACTGCACTACAAATTGTCGACCTGGGCCGACCGCGACGTTCAGGCCGTCGCGGGAGCCGGCGACTTCTCCAATCTGGAGCAGCCGGAGAACTTCGTTGCCTCGCTGAAGCGCGCGGCGCAAAAGGACGCACCGGCACGGCTTGCGTTCGGCGCGCGGCTGATCGGCTATAATCTGCGCATGAATTTCTCAGCCAATGGCTGGGGCAACCCCGACGAGCGCGGACAGGCGATACGCGAGCTGAACCGCAACGAGGATTTCCGCAAGGGCGTCACCATGGCGCTGAACCGCAAGGCGCTCGGCGACTCGCTGGTCAAGGGTCCGTTCACTGCCATCTATCCGGGCGGCTTATCCTCGGGCACGAGCTTCTACGACCGGAAGTCGACGGTCTACTACCCCTTCGATCTCGAAGGCGCCAAGGCGGAACTCGCCAAGGCAGGCCTGAAAGACACGGACGGCGACGGCTTCGTCAATTTTCCTGCAGGTACCGCCGGCGGCAAGAATGTCGAGATCGTGATGCTCGTCAACAACGACTACACTACCGACAAGAGCCTTGCCGAAGGTGTAGTCGCCCAGATGGAAAAGCTAGGGCTTCGGATCGTGCTCAACGGACTCAACGGCACCCAGCGCGATGCCTCGCAATACTCCGGCCGCTTCGACTGGCTGGTACGGCGCAACGATCAGGAGCTGACTTCCGTCGTCCAGAATACCGATCAACTGGCCCCGGTCGGTCCACGAACCAGTTGGGACCATCGTGCGCCGGAAAACGGCGAGGTCGATATGATGCCTTTCGAGAAGGACCTCGTCGACATCGTCAACAAATTTGTCTCGTCCGCGGACAATGACGAGCGCGCCAGCCTGATGAGAGAGTTCCAGAAGATCTCGACCGAGCACGTCTACAATGTCGGCCTGACGGAATATCCCGGCGCGCTGATCATCAACAAACGCTTCTCCAACATCCCGCAGGGCACGCCGATCTTCATGTTCAACTGGGCCGAGGATTCGATTGTCCGCGAGCGGGTCTTTGTCGCTGCCGACAAGCAGGCCAAATACGAGCTGTTCCCCGAAGAGCTTCCCGGCAAGCCCGGAGACAAGGGCCCGATGAACTAGGTTTACCTCCCCTGACTGAGAACTCCGGGGGGCCCCCCGGCGGGGGGGGGCGGCCAAAAAACACCCAAACCGCGAAAAAAGCGCCCGCGGGGAGACATCCGCAGCGCCCCCCGACGTGTGTGGTGTAGAAAACACGCAAAGAAATGAGGG